>NZ_JBXSOL010000021.1:0-106858 GCF_057784555.1 Rhizobium sp. CNPSo 3670 | reverse complement strand
TGCCGGCACCTTTCTCCCCGCTGGGGAGAAGGGGAAACGGGCTATTCCTCATCCCGCTTCAGCCGGTACTCCCCGGTCACGGGGTCCTTGACCAGCGTGCCGACCGCGCCGGTCTGGCGTTCCTTTTCGGCGCGGCGCGATTTTTCGGCGAGCTTGCGGGCATCGGAGACGAAGCGGCGGTAGAGCCACCAGGCTGAGAACACCAGGATCAGGATCGTGATAAGCTGTGCCATGCCCCTCTCTTGCTCCTCTCAAAGTCCGAAGCGGCTCCACAATGCTCTCTCTTCCGCCGCTTCGACAAGTCCTGTTGCGAGACCCGCCCCCGCGCCTTCGAGTGTAACAGGCGATACGCCGGGAATGCGGCGGCCGAAGAGGCCGCGGCCGGCGGTGACGAGTTCCAGCCGGGTCTTCTGGCCGTAGCGCCGCTTCAATTCCTGGCGCATGTCGCCGAGGCCATCGATGAGGCCAAGCTCGAGGCCGCGGGTGCCGCTCCAGAACAAGCCGGAAAACACCGTCGCATCATCCGTCAGCTTGCCGGCGCGGCGCTCGCGCACCATTGCGATGAAGACCTGGTGGATTTCGAGCTGCAGGCTCTTGAGGTACTCGATATCCTTTTCCTTTTCCGGCTGGAACGGATCGAGGATCACCTTGTTTTCGCCGGCCGTATAGACGCGGCGCTCGACGCCGATCTTCTTCAGGAGTTCGGGAAAGCCGAAACCGCCGGAGACGACGCCGATCGAGCCGACGATCGAGGTGGCGTCGGCGATGATCTCGTCGCCGGCAAGCGCGATCATGTAACCGCCGGAAGCGGCGACATCCTCGACGAAGACCAGCACCTTCTTCTGCTTTTCGCGGGCGAGCTCGCGGATGCGGGTGAAGATCAGTCGGGACTGGACCGGCGAGCCGCCCGGCGAATTGATGGAAATGGCAACGGCCGGCGCCTCCTTCATGGCGAAGGCCTTTTCCAGGACCGGGGCGACATTGGCGAGATTGAGGGTGGCGCGGAACTGGCCACCGCCGCTGATGATCGCACCCTGCAGCCTGACGACGGGAATGGTGAGGCCCTCCTTGCGGAACCGTTTCGGCAGCAGCTTTCTCAAGAATCCGGCCATTTCCCATCCTTCGCTTCGGGTCGCACGATCGTCATTTCGCAATCGCATCCATGTATGCGCTGGAACGACAAACGCAATGCCCGCGTTCCTGAAAAACACCCGATTGATTTTCTTGTTGCGAATGACTTGCATTATCATTCTAATCGGTCATAGTGCACGGACGATAACTAGGTGGAAATGGCATGGACGCTCTCAATCCCAATGCAAACAGCGGCTGGCGGCACGAACGCGGCGAGGCGTCGCTGTCAGATGTCTACCGCACTGTCGGAACCGGACGTCACAGCTCGATGTGGCGCCGGGCGGCGGCCTTTGCCGGGCCGGGCTACATGGTCGCCGTCGGCTACATGGACCCGGGCAACTGGGCGACCTCGCTCGCCGGCGGCTCGAAATTCGGCTATGCACTGCTCACCGTCGCCCTGCTTTCCAACCTGATGGCAATCGTGCTGCAATCACTCTGCGCGCGCCTGGCGATCGCCTCCGGCCGCGACCTCGCACAGGCCTGCCGCGACGCCTTTCCCAAATGGGTTTCGGTGCCGCTCTGGGCCTTTGCGGAAATCGCCATCATCGCTACCGACATTGCCGAGGTGATCGGCACGGCAATCGGTCTCAATCTGCTGTTCGGCATTCCGCTTGAGCTCGGCGTTCTCATCACCGCCCTCGATGTCTTTCTGATCCTCTTCCTGCAGAGGCTCGGCTTCCGCTGGGTGGAAGCCTTCATCATTGCGTTGCTTGGGGTAATCGCGCTCTGCTTCGGCGTGCAGATCTTCCTTGCCGATCCGCAATGGGGCGCCGTCATCACCGGCTTCTTCCCGACGACCGAGATCGTCACCAACCCGGAAATGCTCTATCTGGCGCTCGGCATCCTCGGTGCGACCGTCATGCCGCACAATCTCTATCTGCACTCCGGCATCGTGCAGACGCGGGCCTATGGTCACACGATCCCCGAGAAGAAAGAGGCGCTGACCTATGCGACGATCGACTCCACCGTCGCGCTCTGTTTCGCGCTTCTGATCAATGCCTCGATCCTGATCCTTGCCGCCGCCGCCTTCAATGCCAATGGCAAGACCGATGTCGTCGAGCTCGGCAACGCCTATGCGCTGCTGTCGCCGCTGCTTGGCCTCGCCATCGCCCCGACGCTCTTCGGTATCGCGCTTCTCTGCTGCGGCCTCAACTCGACAGTGACGGCAACGCTTGCCGGCCAGATCGTCATGGAAGGCTTCCTCAAGATCCGGCTGAAACCCTGGGTGCGCCGGCTGATCACCCGCGCTATCGCCATCGTGCCGGCGGCGGTCGTCACCATCTGGTACGGCAACCAGGGCACGGCTGAACTGCTGATCCTCACGCAGGTCGTGCTCAGCCTGCAGCTTTCCTTCGCCGTCTTCCCGCTGGTGATGTTCACCGCCAGCCGGGCCAAGATGGGCGAACTCGTGGCGCCGCGCTGGCTGAGCGGCATCGCCTATGTGATCGCCGTCGTGATCGCCGGGCTGAACGTCAAGCTGCTCTTCGACTTCGTCACCGGCTAGAGGTTCGAAGCCTGGGATAGGCCGCCCGGCCATTGTTGAAATCGTCGACCAGAGGGGAGAACTTGTGGCTCCCCTCTTCGTGCATGATGAGGGCCGCGCGCAGTGTCAGTCGCGCCCGCGATCCTTTGATGGCGGTTACCAGAATGCGGACGGCATTTTCTCCGGGGCGCGGATGGATGGCTGTCACTTCGATGCCGCCGAAGCGCCGGCCGCAGGCAGCGATGATCTCGGCGATCGATTGGGGTCTGGCGATCAGCGACAATTGCCCGCCCGGGATCATGATGGCGCCGGCCGTGCGGATCCAGCTTTCGAACAGACCGTCGGTCATCGCATGAGCTTCGGCCTTCAGCGCATCGGGCGTGCGCCGGTCGCCGGCATCGTTGAAGGGCGGGTTCATGATCACGTGATGGAAGCTTTCATCGGCAAGGCCGGCATCGTTGCGCGCCTTGGCGGTCAGCGCTACATCGGCCTCGACGACACTGAGGCGGGCGGCGAGATGGGCGTTTTCCGGCAACAGGATGCTGCGGCGGGCATATTCGGCCATCTCGGCAGAGCGTTCGAAGAGCACCACTTGCGCCTTAGGAAGGCGCGAGGCGACGGCAAGGCCGGCGGCACCGGCGCCGGCGCCGAGATCGGCCACCCTGATCGCGCGATCGTCGGCGACGAGGGCGGCCAGCAGCATCGCATCCATGCCGGCGCGATGACCCCTGCCCTTCGGCTGCACCAGATGAAAGGCGCCGCGATGGAAGGCATCGATGGTTTCAGCCGGTCCGCCGGTCATCGTCCGCTCACGTCCTGTCGCGCAGCTCGCCGCCGAGGCCGGCATCGATCAGAATGCGGCGGGCCCGGTCGGCCATGTCCTCATCCACCAGCAGGCGGCGCGGCAGCATGCCGAGCGAGCCTTCCAGCACGCTCATGCCCTGATCGGCGATGAAGCAGTGAATTCCGGCATCCTTCATCAGGCTCTCGGCGAAGGAGAGCAGAACGGGATCGTTGGCGCGGATAAGTTCATGCATTTGCCGTCTTTTTCCTTCCAATTTCGGCTGGCGCGACAATTCACCCCTTGCCGCGTCCATCGCCCCTTTCTATTGTCAGATGCAATGAGTGAACAGGAGTCCGGGTCGTTGGGCGTGGTCATACCGCTTGAAGAAAGCAAAAACAAACTGGCATCCATCAAGCCGCTGGTCGATCTCACCCGGGCTGACATGGAGCGGGTGAACCAGCTCATTCTGTCCAAGGCCGGCTCCGACGTGCAGATGATCCCCGAAGTGGCGAACCATCTGATCTCATCAGGCGGCAAGCGGCTGCGGCCGATGCTGACGCTGGCGGCCGCCTCACTGTTCGACTATCGCGGCGAAAACCACATCAAGCTCGCCACCTCGGTCGAATTCATGCATACGGCGACGCTGCTGCATGACGACGTCGTCGACGAAAGCGACCTGCGCCGCGGCAAATCGACTGCGCGGATGATCTGGGGCAACCAGGCAAGCGTGCTGGTCGGCGACTTCCTGCTCGGCCAGGCCTTCCGCATGATGGTCGATGTCGGCTCGCTCGATGCGCTCGACGTCCTGTCTTCCGCGGCCTGCGTGATTGCCGAAGGTGAAGTGCTGCAGCTTTCCGTCGCCAAGAACATGGAGACGACGGAGGACGATTATCTCTCCGTCATCCGCGCCAAGACGGCGGCTCTCTTTGCGGCTGCCGCCGAAGTCGGGCCGATCGTTGCCGATGCCGGCCGCTCCGGCCGCAATGCGCTGAAATCCTACGGCATGAATCTCGGCCTCGCCTTTCAGCTCGTCGACGACGCGCTCGACTATGGCGGCAAGGCCGCCGATCTCGGCAAGAATGTCGGTGACGATTTCCGCGAAGGCAAGATCACGCTGCCCGTCATCCTCGCCTATCGCCGCGGCACGACGGAAGAGCGCGCCTTCTGGCGCGATGCGATCGAGGCCGGCAATAGCAGCGACGCCAACCTGGAAAAAGCGCTCGGGCTGATCACCAAATACGGCACGCTGAGCGACACGATCGGCCGGGCGGTCCATTACGGCACGATCGCGCGGGACGCGCTGGCGCCGCTACCCGATACGGTATGGAAATCCGCTCTGATGGAAGTGATCGACTTCTGCATCGAGCGCGTCAATTGATCGAACGCCGCGATCGAAGCTGATTTTCTTGCAGCGCCGCTCCAAAAAAGCCATCCTGTTATGACTCAGTGATGACGACTGATTTGCGACCGGCAGCGGCCGGACGCTCTCGAAGAAAGGTTTTCTAATGCGGCAGAGAATTGCCATCCGTCTTCTTACGAGCGCAGCGCTGGCGGCTGTCCTTTCGCTTGGCGGCGTTGCCGGCGTGAGTGCCGAAGATGCGGCCAAGGCGGGCGATGCCGGCAAAGCCGAGAGCTTCTTCGATGCCGATAACGTCACCACGTTCTCAGGCGCCTTCCTCGCCGCGCGCACAGCCGATGTCGATCACGATTACGAGACCGCGATCGCGCTCTACAAGAAGGCGCTGCAGATCGAGCCCGGCAACCCCGAGATCCGTCAGCGGCTGATGATCTCGCTGCTGCTCAACGGCGACATCAAGGAAGGCGTCAAATACGCCAATGATCTGAAGAGCGATCCTTCGGTCGAGCGTATCACCACGATCGTGCGCGCCATGGATGCCGTGCGCCGCGACGACTACAAGACAGCCGAGTCGATCCTGAAATATAAGGGTCCGAACGATCTCGACCGGATGATGAACGACCTGCTGCTCGCCTGGGCTCGCGTCGGCGCCGGCCGCGGCAAGGAAGCGCTCGCCATGGTCGAGAAGATGAAGGGGCCGGACTGGTTCCGCATCTTTCAGAACTACAATGCCGGCGCGATCGCCGTCGTTACCGGCGATGTGAAGTCGGCCCGCCAGCATCTCAACGACGCCGTGCTCGACAAGGAAGGCGGGGCGACGGCGCCCGACACCTTCATGCGCGCGGTGATGGCGCTTGCCCGCCTGGAGGCGGCGCAGGGCAACAAGCAGAAGGCGCTCGATGCGGTTTCCGTCGGCGATAACCTGCTGCCGAACTACGCGCCGCTGAATGCGCTGCGCGACAGCATCGAGAAGGGTGAGAAGCAGGAGCAGCAGGTCAAGACGGCCGAAGAAGGCGCCGCCGGCGTGCTCTTCTCCGTCGGCGGTGCTCTGAACCGCGATGGCGCCGAGGACATCGTCTCGCTCTATCTGCAGACCGCGAAGGCGCTCGATCCCAACAGCGCCGATACACTGGTGCTGCTCGGCGGCATCGCCGAAAAGCAGAACCAGATGGACCGCGCCATCTCCCTCTATAAGAAGGTGCCGGAAGATTCGCCGATGCGGCGCATCTCCGAGCTTCAACTCGGCCTCGCCCTTGCCCAGGGCGGCAAGGTCGACGAGGCGCGCAAGCACCTGCAGGCGCTGATCGCCTCCGATCCGAAGGATATCCGCAGCTACCTCGCCTATGGCAGCGTGCTCTCCGACGCCAAGGACTACGAGGCGATGGCCGCCAATTACGACAAGGCGGTCGAAGTGATCGGCCCAATCCCCGGCCGCGCCAACTGGAGCGTCTTCTTCCAGCGCGGCATTGCCTATGAGCGGCTGAAGAAGTGGGACCAGGCCGAACCGAATTTCCGAAAAGCCCTGGAGCTCAACCCCGACCAGCCGCAGGTGCTGAACTATCTCGGCTATTCCTGGATCGACATGAACCGGAATCTCGACGAAGGCCTCGCCATGATCAAGAAGGCTGTCGATCTTCGCCCTGACGACGGCTACATCATCGATTCGCTCGGCTGGGCCTATTTCCGCCTTAACCGCTTCGACGACGCCGTCGACGAGCTGGAGCGGGCTGCGCAGATCAAGGCCGGCGACGCGACGATCAACGACCATCTCGGCGATGCCTACTGGCGGGTCGGGCGCAAGCTCGAAGCAGTCTACCAGTGGAACCGGGCGCTCGCCTCCGAGCCTGAAGCGGCCGAAATTCCGAAGATCAAGGAAAAGATCGCAAACGGCCTGCCCGCTAGCGACGATGCCAAGGCGGCCGACAAGAAGCAGCCGGATCCGGCGCCGATCATGCCGCCGCCGGTCGACAAGAAGTCCTGACGGGCGCGACCGATGCCTGAGCAGGGCTTGGCCGACGCTTTCGGCGTCACCGAAGAGGCGCGCGCGAAGATCAATCTCGCCCTGCATGTGACGGGCCAACGGCCGGACGGCTATCACATGCTCGATATGCTGGTGACCTTCGCAGGTTGCGGCGACCGGCTGGGCTTCCTGCCCGCGCAGGCCGACGCCTTCACCCTGTCGGGCCGCTTCGGAGAGACGCTTGCCGGCGACGGCGACACCAACCTTGTAATCAGAGCGCGCGATCTCCTGCGCGAGGCTGTCGGCGCCCTTGCCTTCCCTGTTCACATCCATCTCCAGAAGAACCTGCCCATTGCCTCCGGCATCGGCGGCGGCTCGGCCGATGCGGCGGCGACCCTGCGGGGGCTGATGCGCCTCTGGGGCTTGCGATTGCCGGTGGAGACGCTGGCGGCGCTGGCGCTGAAGCTCGGCGCCGACGTGCCCATGTGCCTCGAGAGCCGGCCGCTGATTGCCCGCGGCATCGGGGAGGAGATCGAAGCCGTGCCCAATCTGCCGGCCTTTGCCATGGTGCTGGCCAACCCGCTGAAGGGGGTTTCGACGCCGGAGGTTTTCCGCCGGCTCACGGCAAAGAACAATTCACCCCTGACGCTCGCACACACCGAAGGCTGGCTTGCGGCGATCGGCGCGGCTCGCAACGACCTGGAGACCCCGGCGCGCGAAGCCGTGCCCGAAATCGCGGCGATCTCGGCGATGCTGCAGGCTGAGGGCGCTCTTCTTGCCCGCATGTCCGGCTCCGGCGCCACCTGCTTCGGGATCTTCGCCGATATGGCCGCCGCGCGCCATGCGACGGCAGCTCTTCACGAGGCGCGGCCCGACTGGTATTTCCAGGCGACGGAAACGGTTTCGGGAGGCATGTGATGGCAGGTTTGGACGAAAAACGGCCCTTCATCGCCGTCGGCATAGCCGTCCTCACCGTCTCGGATACGCGCACGCCGGAGACGGACAAGTCCGGCGATACGCTGGCGGTGCGGATCGCCGAGGCCGGCCACAGGCTGGTCGAGCGGGCGATCGTGCCCGATGACCGGGAGAAAATCGCCGCTCAGGTCAAAGCCTGGACCGAGCGGGATGAGATCGATGTCGTTATCACCACGGGCGGCACCGGCTTTACCGGCCGAGACGTGACGCCCGAGGCGCTGGAGCCGCTGTTCGAAAAGCGCATGGATGGCTTTTCCGCTGTCTTCCACCGTATCTCCTATGACAAGATCGGCACGGCGACCATCCAGTCGCGCGCCACCGCGGGCGTTGCCAACTCCACCTTCATCTTCGCCCTGCCCGGCTCGCCCGGTGCCTGCCGGGACGCCTGGGACGGCATATTGAAAGCACAGCTCGACTATCGCAGCGTGCCTTGCAATTTCGTCGAGATCATGCCGCGCCTCGACGAGCATCTGAAACGCGGCGCAAAGAAATAGACTGGCGCTGCCGTTACAATGCCGCGGTCGCGCCGTCGAAAACCCGATTTAGACTTTCGAGGCCGACGCGCTGGCCTTTGTTATGTGGCAATGCCCGGCAGAGCCGGCATCGAATCCCAGCTATCACCGGACAGCAGAATGCAACTTATGCCGTGGACATCCGTGACGACGAGCGTCCAGGTGCCGCTTTTGGCGGCATAGACCTCGAGAACGGCGTTCTGGTTGACCAGGCCGACGGCGGTAAGCTTCTCACCGAAGTTCCTGTCGAGGAAACTGACGACGTCGGATCGGCCTGCGCAACTGAGCATCGTCTGCGATGCTGCCAAATGCGGATGCGCGATCACCAATGTCGGCAATATGACGGCCAGCAGGCCGAAGATCCTACCGCGTACGCCGCAGATCCTACCGCGCATGCGGTAAATCCTACCGCTTGGCATGACGCACCTCCTTTCGCCGGAAACCCGGCAGAAGAGGAGATTTTTCGCCGACCTGTTCTGCCGTTCACCGGCATTCCACGGCACCCGTTGCGAAGCGCGGCGCTTCCGGCGGCGCCATAGGTGAATTATAACGCGAAATCCGACCGGGCGCCATCTTTGCGCCATGGCGGGAGTAATCACCAAAGCGCGCTTGCGACGAGACCAGCCATCCGGCTGCCGCCACTTTCCCGCTTGCGGGCGAAGGGGATATGCCGCGCCGGATTCCTCCATCTCGACGTTGCACTGGGCACGTCCCCTCGCCCCGCTTTTGCGGGGAGAGGGTTAGGTGAGGGACAATCTCTCAGACAGGCTCGATGTAGCGATGGGCATTCTACCGCGTGGCACGCGCCACCCAGGAAGGAATCAATTCACTTGCAAGCTTGCGCGGCTTCTGGCCCTTGGCGAAGTCGCCAACAGGCATCCCGCTTCTGGCGGCGGCGAGCGCCAGGTTCTTCGGCATCAACAAGCCAAGCTCCAGCGGCGGTCGACCGCGGGCAACGCGCTGGAAGAACGGGCGTCGATAGCCGCGCGACGCGGCAAAGCGCGCTGGTGTCTTATTCAGCGCCACATATTCGGCGATCTCATCGATCCAGCCGGCCTGCGGCCTGGCGCCCGGCTCGATAAAGAGCAGCCATTCGCCTCGGGCGGAGCGCACGATGTCCTTGATATCCCACTGTGAATGGAAACGGCAGCCAGCGGCGTCGGCGACCCGCGAGGTTCCGTCGCGCGAGCCGTGATCAAGCACGATCACATCGCTGACGAGTCCTTCCACCGCGCCTGCCACCAATACCGATAAGGTCTGCGCCAGTTCGGATTCCTGATCCTGGCATTCGAGAACAACCGTCAACATCGATTATTCATAATGCGCCGCACAATTTTTTGCCAGCACCGTTTTGCGTATTTTGTTCTTGCATTGTTCTCATTTTACCGATAGGAATTTAATCATCACAAACGGGCGGAGACAACGGCTTTCCGCTGCGGGAGAATCCGATGAGAGAGCAGTCCCTGGCAGGGCAGGCCGCATTCGCGCCTGCCAATACGGCAGATATTGCCGATGCGATGATCGTGTCCTCCGGTCTTCGGGTCGAGGTTGACCGGCGGCGCGGGCGTGGAGCAGGACTGAACCCAACAGGCCGCTTCGAAGCGCTGCAGCGGGAGACCTTCGACGACGGTTGGCAGACGCTGGAAGAACTGCCACCGTTCAAGACCGTGGTTCAGATCGAAAAGCCGCGCACGGCGATTACACGCAATGAATCGCCGGACCTTTCCTTCGACCGCTCGATCAATCCCTATCGCGGCTGCGAGCACGGCTGCATCTATTGTTTCGCCCGCCCGACGCACGCCTATATGGGGCTTTCGGCGGGGCTCGATTTCGAGACGAAGCTCTTCGCCAAGCCCGATGCGGCGAAGCTCTTGGAGCGGGAGCTCGCCAAGCCGGGGTACAAGGTGAGGGTGATCGCGATCGGCACAAATACCGACCCCTATCAACCGATCGAGAAGGAGTGGCGCATCATGCGCGGCATCCTCGAGGTGCTGAACAAGGCGAACCATCCGGTGTCGATCGTCACCAAGTCGGCGATGATCCTGCGCGATCTCGACATTCTGCAGGAGATGGCCGGCAAAAACCTGGTGCGCGTCGGCATCTCGGTCACCACGCTCGACCGCAAGCTTGCCCGGGCGATGGAACCGCGCGCCGCCACGCCGCCGCGACGGCTGGAGACCATTCATGCGCTCTCTGAGGCAGGGATCCAGACTGCCGTCATGGCCGCGCCGCTGATCCCGGCGCTGAACGATCACGAATTGGAACGCATTCTGGAATCGGCGAAGGCTGCCGGCGCAACCGAGGCGAGTTATGTCATCCTCAGGCTGCCGCTTGAAGTCAGCCCGCTCTTTCGCGACTGGTTGCTGCAGCACTATCCCGATCGTTACCGGCACGTGATGTCGCTGGTGCGCTCGATGCGCGGCGGCAAGGATTACGACGCAGATTTCGGCAAGCGCATGAAGGGCGCCGGCCCCTATGCCTGGCAGATCGCCCGGCGCTTCGAAATGGCGGCGAGACGCTTCGAGCTGACACGCCGCAGCGTGCCGTTGCGCGACGATCTGTTCGTGCCACCGGATGGCAGCGGCGTACAGCTGTCGCTGCTCTGATTTTTTAAGGTTGCGCATCGGCTGCTCAGAAAATCCGCCCTGTTTTCGAGCCCCGAGCGCAATTTCCGCGGATGGCCCTGACCGCCTCCATCCGCAGGACCGTCCCCGGCCGCCGCCCTGATCCGGGGACTTGCGGGAAATCGGGTTGGCGTGCGAGGTTCAGCCGCATGAAACGTCGCACGCCACCCGATTCTCCCCTGCTTTTCGACACGGTCCCTCTCGTGCCGGATTTCAAGCTTGAGCTCAAAGCCCGCAAGGCCGGCCACTGGCCGGTCGCCGGCGCCGACGAGGCAGGCCGCGGGCCGCTGGCGGGGCCCGTGGTGGCCGCTGCGGTCATCCTCGATCCGAAGCGCATCCCTGAAGGCCTCAACGATTCCAAGCAGCTCTCGGCCCAGCGGCGCGAAGAACTCTTCGCGCAGATCCTGGCGACGGCGACGGTTTCCATCGCCTCCTCCAGCTCGACCCGGATCGACGAAACGGACATACGCAAGGCAAGCCTTGACGCGATGCGCCGCGCCATCTGCAGCCTCGCCATTCCCGCAAGCTACGTCCTGACAGATGGGCTTGATGTGCCGCCCGGCCTCGATTGCCCAGGACAGGCCGTGGTCAAGGGTGACGCCCGCTCGGTTTCCATCGCCGCCGCCTCTATCGTCGCCAAGGTGACGCGCGATCGGATGATGGCGCGGGCGCATCATGTATTTCCCGATTACGGTTTTGCGGCCCACGCCGGCTATGGCACGGCGCAGCACCGCGCCGGCATTGAACAGCACGGCCCCTGCTCCCTGCACCGAATGAGCTTTCGGCCACTGCGGAAGGACGGCGACGAGCCTGAGATGGACGAACTGCTCTCGGAATAGTCGCCGAAAAAAGATCGGCATATTCCGCCTTTAGAGGGGTGCACGCCGGATCAGGAACGGCTCCGCAAGAGGCCAGACAAAAGAAAGATCTATCAACAAGAAAAAGGCCGGGACATGCCCGGCCTTCCTTCATTCCATTCGATACCGCTCAGTTGAGCCGTGTCTTGACCTGTCCGACGGCGTTGCCGAAGAGCTCGGACTGGACCTTGCCGTCGGCCTTCTTGGCGAGCACCGTTTCTGCGGCCGCGATGGCCAGGTCGACGGCGGCGGAACGCACCGCCTTCATCGCATCGGCCTCGGCCTGCTTGATCTTCTGCTCGGATAGCGCCGTGCGGTTGGCGACGAATTCTTCCGTCTTCTTTTTCGCCTCGGCGGTCAGCATCTCGGCTTCGCGCTCAGCGGCGGCAACGATATGGGCTGCTTCCGCTTCCGCTTCCTTGCGCTTGCGCTGGTATTCAGCGAGCAGATGCTGGGCTTCCTCGCGCAGGCGCTTGGCTTCGGCCAATTCATTGCGGATCTGGTCGGCGCGGTCGTCGAGCGAGCGTGCCATCATGCCCGGAACCTTCAGATAGACGACCAGCGCCAGAAAGAGGACGAGGCCGACAAAGGCGAAGAAAGTCGCGTCGAAATGAAATTCCATCGATCAAGCCTCCTTCTTGGCGGCCGCGACGGCGGCGGCGACATCTGCCTGCGCAGCGCTGCTGCCGATCAGCTGTTCGACGACGGCGGCTGCCGTTTCCTCGGCAATGGTGCCGACGTCGGCGAAGGCCTTGGCCTTGATGTCGGCGATCCGGGCTTCCGCAGCCTTGATCTTTTCCGACAGGCTGGCCTCGACGGTGCGGCGATCCTCTTCGGCCTTGACCTTGGCGGCGTCGCGGGCGGCGGAACCGATCGCGTGGGATTTGGCGCGGGCAGCGGCCAGTTCGCCTTCATAGGTCTCGACGGCGGCATCGGCTTCCGCCTTCAGGCGGCCTGCTTCTTCCAGGTCCTGGGAGATGCGCGTGTGGCGCTGGTCGAGGATGGCCCCGATGCGCGGCGCAATGACCTTTTGCATAAGGAGGTAGAAGACGCCGAACGTAATCACCAGCCAGAGCAGCTGGGATGCGTAGGTCGTCGAATCGAAAGGCGGGAACGGGCCGCGGGCGTGTTCGCCTTCGGCAACACCGGTCTCGGTATGGACCTCGCCTGCGGCCGGAGCGGCATGCGCATCCGTGCCGGTCGCTGCCGCCGGTGCTTCTTCAGCGTAAGCCGGGGTCACAAAAAACATGCTCACCTCCAGGTGGACTGCAAATGCAAAGGATCACGGCTTGCGGTCGCAGGCCGTGATCCATCTATTCGCCGATATCAGACAGCGAAGAGGAGGAGGAGAGCGACGAGCAGCGAGAAGATGCCCAGAGCTTCCGTAACGGCGAAGCCGAATACCAGACGGCCGAACTGGCTGTCAGCGGCAGACGGATTGCGCAGAGCGCCGGAGAGGTAGCTGCCGAAGATATTGCCGAGGCCGAGAGCCGTACCGGCCATACCAAAGCAAGCCAGGCCTGCACCGATGAACTTTGCTGCTTCCGCTTCCATGTTGAACTCCTTTGAAATGGTTGTTGCGGCGAATGACTGACGCCCTGGAGACGTCGTTGTCGTTATCCTTAGTGCCCGCCCGGATGGATTGCGTCGTTGAGGTACATGCAAGTCAGCACCGCGAAGACGTAAGCCTGAAGGAAGGCGACGAGGAACTCGAGACCGGTCAGGGCGACGGTCATGATGAGAGGAAGAACGGCGCCGCCGACACCGACCGCACCGAGGGTTCCAAGCGAGGCGACGAAGCCTGCGAACACCTTCAGCGTGATGTGACCGGCGAGCATGTTGGCGAAAAGACGAACGGAGAGCGAAATCGGACGGGACAGGAAGGAAATGATTTCGATCGAGACGACCAGCGGCAGCAATATGCCGGGCACGCCCGAGGGCACGAAGACATTCAGGAAGTGGAAGCCGTGCTTATAGAAACCGTAGGCGAGCACCGTACCGATGACGAGAATCGCCAGCGCGAAGGTGACGATGATCTGGCTGGTGATCGTGAAGAAATAGGGGAACATGCCGAGCAGGTTCGCCGTCAGCACGAACATGAAGAGCGAAAAGACCAGCGGGAAGAACTTCATCCCCTGCTTGCCCGCGCCCTCTTTCAGCATATTGGCGATGAATTCATAGGACATTTCCGCGACCGACTGCGAACGGCCCGGCACGATGGCGCGGTTCGAGGTCGAGAAATAAAGGAAGCCTGCGGCAACGGCTGCCGAAGCGACCATGAAGAGCGATGCGTTGGTGAACGAAAAATCAATTCCGCCGATTTCGATCGGCACAATCTTCTGGATCAGGAACTGATGAGTCGGATCGTTAGACACCGCTTGTTCTCTCTCTTTGGCCCGCAGGACGCGGGGTCATTGCACTGGACCGGGACCGGCCCCCTATTTCTTGTCGTCCTTGTCCAGAGGGTGGGCCACCACCCCCGCAGAACGCAGCACGTTCAGAACGCCGGCACAGAATCCGAGAAGCAGAAGAACAATCAACCCCCAAGGCGCCGTGCCAACAAAACGGTCGAGAAGATAGCCAAGGACGGCGCCGACGACGATCGCGGAAATGAACTCGCTGGAAAGCTTCATCGCCTGGGCATAACCTTTGCGGCTTTCCTCGGCGCGGGCTTCGCTTGCCTCTTCCACTTTCGCCTCTACGCGCTTGGTCGCGAGTTCCGCTTCCAGCTGCGCACGGCGCTTCTCAAGACTTTCCTCGCGGTCGTCCGCCATGGATCTCTCCTCGCCTGTCCGTCGCCCGCACTCCCGCTACCCCGGTTATTCGGACCCCGGACGCGAAGGTTGAGACCCTTCCGGCCCGTTCTGAAGTCGCGCGCAACATAGTTTTAGGGCTTGGTATAGTCAAGGCGTAGACGGCTTCTGTCCAGCGAGAAAATAAATTTATGAAATCAAATGGATAAGTCGATTTCCGGTCGAGCTCGCAAATTCGACGGAAAGAATCCGCTTTTGGGGGCGAAAAATCGGCATCGCCCCAACGCTTTCTCTCAGCTCCAGCCGCCGCCATAGGTGCGATAGAAGACGTGAAGACCGATGCGCCCGACCTTTTCCATGGTCTTTGCCCATTTCGGGCGGACGTAAACGGCATGGTAGTGCGTCGCCGACCCCACCTGCGGCAGCCAGATCCTGCCTGATGTCACCGCCATGGCCACGTCGCGAGCGACCCGCCAGTGATATTGCGAATTCACCCGGTCCTTGATGGCGTCGCAGGCGAAGGAAAACTGGCAGCGGTTGCGCCAATCCTCGTTCTGGTAGACGACGCCGCAGATGCTCTTGGGATAGGCGGGGTTGCGAACGCGGTTGAGTATGACCTGGGCGACGGCCGCCTGGCCCTTCACCGATTCCCCGCGCGCCTCGAAATAGATGCCTGAGGCAAGGCATTGCTGCTCGCGGGCGGAAAAGACGCTCGGCGGCAGCACGCTTGCGGCCCAGGCGTGGTCGCCCGGACCGATCTGGGGGACGAAGCGGCCGCTTTCCGGTTCGGTCAGGATCGAATCGAACGGCGAGTGGCGGGCATAATCCGGTGCCGCCGGCGCATAGGCGGTGGCAAGCACGTCGGCCTTGTTGCTGGTGACGAGGCTTGCGAGCATCGCCGGCACGCCGACCTCCGGCCTCACCGGCTGTTTCCTATAGAAAGAGGTGGCGATCTCGATTTCCCTACCCTGGATCTTCGGCTTGACGAAAGCCGACCTGTCCTTAAGATCGAAATTCGGAGTGAACAGCATCTTGGTGCGCTCAAGAATGGAGCCGGCGGAAAAGTCTTTCGGCGGCTGCATCTTCTCGATGGCGACGACGCGGCCCTTCTTCGTGCCGCGAATGACCCGGTCCTCGTCCGGCGTGTCCTCGTGCCCCTTGTCCTTGGCCGTAAAAGCCACCTTGCGGCCGTCGGGCAGAACCATGCCGGCGCCTGAGGCGATCGAGCCGGTCGCTGCCGGATCGGAGAAGGCGAGCTCGGCCTGATGGATGGAGCCGGCCGGCGAATTGGTCAGCACCATGCGCCAGCTCTCCCCCTCACGGTCGAGACCGGCAAGCATGGTGGCGAGATCGGCGTGGGAGGCAACGCTCGGGAAGATCAGCCAGCCGGCAAGTCCGAAGATGACGGGCGACACCCAGTTCTCGGGAAGAAGACGCAGCTTGCTACGGGAAGGGCTCTTTCGACGCAACACGAACTCCGGGCATGGAACGCGGGAACATGCCATCGAAAATCTCTCATTAACCTTGATGCCTGGTTAACGAGGCGTGCCGGAAAGTAGCAGTGTGAGTTTTTGGATGTTCTAATATGGCTGATAACTTCGTCCACCAGGAGCCGCTGCGCTCCTGGTGGCGCTATGCCTGTTGACCTGAACCTGCGGGGCGAGTTCGACGGAAACGAATCCCCAATCTCCGTCGTCCTCGGCCTTGAGCCGAGTGCCCATGCCTCAGCTGCTGGTGGGTGCGGTGCGGGTGCTCGGCTCAAGGCCGAGCATGACGGAGCTTAGGTGGCGGAAGGGCAAATCCAAAGCGCGGGCGCTGACGTCAGCAATCACTTCCCATCCATCAAATAATAACGTGCGAGCCCAGCTCCACCACCCGGTTGGCCGGCAGGCGGAAATAGTCCGAGGGGTTGGCGGCGGCGTTGGCCAGCGCGATGTAGAGCCGGTCCTGCCAGTAGGGCATGCCCGACTTGGCATCCGGCACCAGCTTGCGACGGCCGAGATAGAAGGAGGTCGACATGATGTCGAACTTCAGTCCGGTCTTGCGCAGCGTCGCGAGCGCCTGCGAGACGTTCTGCGATTCCATGAAACCGAACAGCAGTTCGACACGGGAGAAACGCGGGGAAATCTGCTCGACCTTGTAGCGGTCCTGGCTCGCCACCCGCGGCTTATTGACGGTGCGGATCGTCAGGATGACGTTGCGGTCGTGAAGCACGTGGTTGTGCTTGAGATTGTGCAGCAGGGCGGCGGGGGCCGATTCCGGATCGCTGGTCAGGAAGATCGCCGTGCCCGGAACCTGGGCCGGCGAATGCTCGCTCTTGCGCTCGATGGAACTGACGAAGGAGGCGAGCGGAATATCGGTGTGCCGGGTCTTCTCCATCAGGATCGCGGTGCCGCGGCGCCAGGTCCACATGACGACGGTAAAGGCGGTGGCGATCAGGATCGGGATATAGCCGCCATCGTGGATCTTCAGAAGGTTGGCGCCGAGGAAGATCATTTCCAGCACGACGAGCGGCGCGAGCGCGATCACGGCGACCGGCAGCGACCAGTTCCAGCGGGCGCGGACGAATTCGAAGGCCATGATCGAGGTGACGACCATGGCGCCGGTGACTGAGATGCCGTAGGCGGTCGCCAATGCGTCCGAGGTCTTGAAGCTCAGCACCAGGAAGATGACGCCGAAGAACAGCACGGCGTTGACCGACGGCACGAAGATCTGTCCCGTGTTGGTTTCTGAGGTGAAAAGGATTTCCATGCGCGGCAGGAAGCCGAGGTTGATGCCCTGGCGCACCAGCGAAAAGGCGCCCGTTATGACGGCCTGGCTGGCGATGATCGTCGCCGCCGTCGCCAGGATGACGACCGGCAGCAACGCCCATTGCGGATACATCAGATAGAAGGGGTCGGACATCGTCATCGGATTGCCGAGGACGAGCGCACCCTGCCCGAGATAATTCAGCGTCAGCGCCGGAAACACCAGCAGGAACCAGGCCCATTGAATCGGGCGGCGGCCGAAATGGCCAAGGTCGGCATAAAGCGCCTCGGCGCCCGTTACGGTCAGGAAGACGGCACCGAGCACGACGACGCCGTAAAAGCCCTCATGCAGCAGGAAGCTGACAGCATAATAGGGGTTGAAGGCGGCGAGGATGCCGAAATCGTCCGAGATATGGGAGATCCCGGCGGCGGCCATGACGAGGAACCAGAGAGCAGTGATCGGCCCGAAGAACTTGGCGACGGCACCGGTGCCGCGCGATTGCACGACGAAGAGCAGCGCCAGGATCACCACCGAGATCGGCACGATATATTCCGCCAGGCTGGGCGTGACGAGTTTCAGACCTTCGACCGCCGACAGCACCGAAAGTGCCGGCGTGATCATCGCATCGCCGAGGAACAGGGCAGCGCCCATCAGTCCGAGCAGCATCAGCAGTGCGGTATGGCCGTTGGCGGTCTTCATCAGAAGGGCGAGCAGCGACAGCGTGCCGCCCTCACCGTCGTTGTCGGCGCGCAGCAGGAAGAGGACGTATTTGATGGTGACGATAATGGTCAGCGCCCAGATCATCAGGGAAATAAGACTGATGATCTCGAAACGGGTGACGCCGTCATGGGCGACGGGCTTCAGCGCTTCGCGAAATGCGTAGAGCGGGCTCGTGCCGATATCGCCGTACACGACACCAACGGAACCGAGCGCGAGATAGAACAGCTTGCGCGGCGTCATGTGGCGTTCGTGCGGATCGCTCTCTTCGGACATGAAATTTCAACAGGCTCTTCAGAGCCAGCCTTTCCAGCGAAAAAAGAAAAAGGGGATGACGGCTGATATTACCATCAAGGCCAGCGAATAGGGATAACCCGCCGCCCAGGCCAGTTCCGGCATGACCTGAAAATTCATGCCATAGATGGAAGCGACCAATGTCGGCGGCAGGAACACTACGGAGGCGATCGAGAAAATCTTGATGATCGAGTTCTGTTCGATGTTGATGAGGCCGAGTGAGGCGTCGAGCAGGAAGGTGATGTTGCCGGCGACAAAGGAGGCATGCTCCGACAGCGATTGAATATCGCGCGAGACGGTGCGGCACAGCTCCTTCGCCTCGTGGTCCTGCTGGATCGCCGGGACCGTGTAAAAGAACGTCAGAAGCCGGGAAAGCGAGCCGAGACTGTCGCGCAGCTTGCTGATCATGCGGTGATGACCGGCGATATCGCGCAATTTCTGCTCGAGGTAGTTCGAAGGCTTGCGGACCTTATTCGCCCTGCCGAAGACATGCGTCGACAAGATGTCGATGCGCGAGACGGAGGTTTCGAGGATTTCGGCGGTCCGGTCGACGATCGTCTCCAGCAGCTTGGCGAGAAGGGCCGGGCCGCTGCGCCAGTTTTCCGGCAGCCGGTGAAGGGCGGCGATGAACAGCGCAAAGGATTTCGGTTGGGCGTAGCGGATGGTGACCAGGCGGTCTCCGGCCAGGATGAAAGCGACATCGGTCAGCGTCGGCGCGTCGGTGTCCGCCTTCCAGACGAGGGAAGCGGTCATGAAGACGGCGTCGTTTTCGATATAAAGGCGAGCCGACGGTTCGATGTCCTTGAGATCGTCGCGAGTCGGGACCTCGATGCCGAGAACCTTCTCGACATAAAGCTCCTCCTCGCGGCTCGGCTCGAGCATATCGATCCAGACGACATCCTCGGGAAAGGATGCCGGCTGCGAGAGATCGCGGATCTCGACCGATTTGCAATTGGAACGGTAAGCGGTGATCACCGGCAGCGTCTCCGATGCTCACGACGCTTCGTGGTCATCATCTTCATTGCAAGCCTTTCCATCCGTCCGCCATCGCGGCAATGCGAGGGTGGCTCGTTCGAGGCCCAAACGGAAGCGGATCAAGAAAGTTCATACAACTCCGGCTGCATCAGGCCTCGAAAGCCAGCATGCGCATTGTGCTCCACCGCATCGCAGTTACCAATCCCTTCGACCTTGCAGGCGGTCCGGGACCTTCGAAACGAAGACGGCCGTCATTGAGCATCTGCAGCAATGCAATCATGGCGCCGCGGCATATGAAGCAAAGCCGTGAAATAATCAAGACATCTTCCGTGAAGCGCGGCTTTTCACCACATTTCCGCACAATTCGGGGTGGTCGCAACGGTGATTCGGCGCTTCAGCGCTTTGCTGTGATGCGCTCCGGCCCGGAAGTCCTGCCCATAACCCGAGACGTCATTCAAAGACGATCGCCGGCGCCGAGCGCTGGGGCTGGCCGCCGAGCTGCTGCCACACCTTGGCGGCGATGCCGCGATAGATGCCGGCGACGACGCCGTTCGGATCGGAGGCGACGAGCGGCGTGCCGGCATCGGACGTTTCGCGGATGTTCATCGTCAGCGGCACTTCACCGAGGAAGGGCACGCCGATGCGCTCGGCCTCCTTGCGAGCGCCGCCATGACCGAAAATGTCGTAGCGGGTGCCGGTGTCGGGTGCTATGAAATAGCTCATGTTTTCAACGATGCCGAGAACCGGCACCTCGACCTTGCGGAACATGTTGAGGCCCTTGCGGGCATCGATCAGGGCGAGATCCTGCGGCGTGGAAACGATGACGGCGCCGGCAAGCGGCACCTGCTGGGCCATCGTCAATTGCGCATCGCCGGTGCCGGGCGGCATGTCGACGACGAGAACGTCGAGCTCGCCCCATGCCACTTCGCGCAGCATCTGCATCAGGGCAGACTGGACCATCGGCCCGCGCCAGATCATCGCCGTCTCCTCGTCGACGAGGAAACCCATCGACATGACCTTGAGGCCGTAATTCTCCATCGGATTGATGATACGGCCATCGATCTGCGTCGGGCGGCCGGAGATCTTCAAGAGCCGCGGCATCGACGGGCCGTAAATATCGGCATCGAGAATGCCGACCCGGAGACCGTTGGCGAGCAGGCCGAGCGCCAGGTTGACGGCGGTGGTGGACTTGCCGACACCGCCCTTGCCGGAGGCGACGGCAATGATGGCGCCGATACCGGGGACACCGATCTTGCCGGCGCGCGGCGGCTGTTGCTGCGGCGCATGCGCGTGGCCCCCATGATCATGACCGGCATGACCGTGGGGCGGGTTCGGCGCCGGGCGGGCAGCGGGCGCCGCGGCGGCCGCCTTCTTGTCCGCCGTCAGCGTGACGAGCGCACCCTTGACACCCGGCATCTCCTTGATGACGCGCTCGGCGGCGAGCCGCATCGGCTCCAGCTCCTTGGCGCGTTCGGCCGGAACGGTGATGGAAAAATAGACCTTGCCGTCGGAGATGAAGACATCGGAGACCATGCCGAGCGAGACGATGTCGTGTTCGAGATCCGGTCCGCGCACGGTCTTCAGCGTTTCGAGAACCTGTTCCTTGGTGACGTCGGTCATTCCACCCTCATTGCTTCTTCTCGCAGACTACGGCGCCACGCGTCTTTCAAGGCGCGCACGTGATTTTAGCCTCGGCCAATTCCGACCAAGGCATGAAATCATGCGGTAGAGATAGTGGAGCCGCACGTCTTCGCCAAACAAAATCATCGGAAGGAAAATCAATTTGCCGGCTGCGAAAAACGCCGGCGGGGACCCCGCGAATCCGCTGCGGCCATCAAGTCCGCCGGGCTTCTCGCCCTGATGGCCGCAACGGTCTCTCTCCCCAAGAACCGGCGCAATGCGGGGCGAATTAGCGCAAGCCGAAAAAAAGGCCAGTGAAAAGTGACCGGGAAGAGGAAATCGTAAACAGCTGCCCAAGAAGCGGTGCCAAAAGGCAACAACCGCCACCGACGCCGAAGGCCGGGAGAGAAGCGGCGTCGGCGTCGGGCAGCGGTGTGTCGGCCGCGCCATTTCCTGGCGCTGGTCATCAAAGTCCCCTCTGGACCTCTGGCAAAGGAGATGCAGAAAGCGTGCCAGATGAAAAAATCGGGAAAAGCGCCGAGAAGCGCTGCGGCAACATCCCGGTTCTGCCTAAGAGCTGAGCGGACGGCCACGGCGCGCCACCACCTTTGCGACTTATTTGATCAGGCCGATCCGCAGTGCCTTGGCGACCGCCTGGGTGCGATTGACCGTGTCGAGCTTCTTGGTGGCGCGGTTGAGGTAATGATTGACCGTATGCTCCGACAGCGCGAGGATTTCGGCAATCTCGGCGCTGGTCTTACCGGCCGCCGTCCAGTTGAGGCAGTCGATCTCTCGGTCGGTTAGCGAATCCGTCATGCGCGTATCGAGGTTGCGGATTTCGGCAAGCCTGTCAAAGACATGGATGGCGATATAACAAAGCTCGCGCATTTCGGCGGCGCTGAAGGGTTCGCGGTCGCCGGAGAAGGAGACGGCACCGCGCAGGCCGGAGGCCTCGTGGGTTGGGAAATAGGCGCCGCGTATCATCCTGAAACGCTCGAACAACCCCGTGACCAGGACGGACTTGCCGTCGTCCCGCGCCCAGGCCTCCCGCGACATGTCGTAAAAGAAAGGCCGCGTCGATGTTCTAAGCCGCCTCAAAACCGGGCTGTTCACCATCAGCGCTTCCTGGTCGTAGAGCGCCAGAAGCTCGGCCGGCCAACTGGTGATGACGGTGTTGGCCTGCAGGTCGAGAGAGGTGATCGGCGGCAGGTTGAGAACCATGAAGGCGCGACTGCGATAGGCTTCCGTGACGCGTTTCAAGAAACGGAAAATATCGAACTGCGTCTTCAGGCCGGCGATTTCGTTGATATAATCGTCTTCTTCCGTGGAGGTTTGCGACAAGGGTACCATCACAGTTTTCATCTTCGGCGCCGCGGCCGGTTCGGTTGCATCGAGGCGTGACGAGCGTGAATTGGATTAGGTGGAAGCGGTCTCGGCAGACAGGCTTCAGCCAATGCGTGGTTGTAGATTCGCGGGTCATTCCACTTGGCGTGATTCGCCCGCAAATCTCAATATTTCGCTCATCATAAGCATGCTTAGCGAGCCGTCCAGCAAAGGTGGTAGCGATACCGTCACCGGCGCGGGCCGAGGCGGACGCGCATGCCCTCCATAATCCTCGCAGCCGCCAGCTGTACGGGAACGGCCCACTGACGCAGAAGTTCCATCGACAGCCGGTAGGCCGGGCCCGTGACCGAAATGCCGCCGATGAAGGTGCGATCCTCCGACCAGACGGGCGCGGCGACGCAGCGGATGCCGGCCTCGTGCTCCTCGAGGTCGAAAGCATAGCCCTGTTCGGCAATCTCGCGGATTTCGGCGGCAAGCGTCTCGGGCGAAGCATGTGTCGAGGCGGTAAAGCTGGTGAAGTTCAGGCCGGCGAGGAGATCGGCAAGAGTTTCGGGCGGAAGCAGCGAAAGAGCGGCCTTGCCGACGCCGGTGCAGTAGCAGGGCGAGGCGTTGCCGATCTGCGAATACATGCGCACCGGCTGACGGCCTTCGACCTTGTCGAGATAGATGATCGACTGTCCCCGGAGAACGCCGAGATGCACCGTCTCGCCGGTCGCCTGCTGGAGTTCGCTCAGGTGCGGTTCGGCAACCAGACGGAATTCGTTGCGCGCCCAGCTGCGCGCGGCGAAATCGAGCAGGCGCAGGCCCGGCGCATAACAGCCGTCACCATCGAGCTCCAGCAACCCCTCCTCCACCAGGTGGCTGAGCTGGCGATGCAGCGTGCCGCGCGGCTGGCCGGCGAGCGTCAGGATATCGGTGAAGCGTAGTGGCGTATCCGCATGGGTGACGAGATCGAGGAGAACCATCAATTTGCCGAGGGTGCCGGTCTCGCGGGCCTGGGCCATGCCGTCGCTTGAAGTCATTGTCTATGTGCCATCGAATCGATCCGCGCCGGCAAGCGTGCGCCCTTGACAGGAAGACCAGCATAATCCGATAATTCCACATAGTCAAATTAAGTTCCGAATAATGGAACATCTGGGAGGAAGGAAGCGGTGAGCGCAGTGGCAGCACAATTTCCCGAGTTCAAAGATCGCGCCGTGCTCGTGACCGGCGGCGGATCGGGCATCGGTGCCGCGATCGTCGAAGGTTTCGCACGCCAGGGCGCTAAGGTCTCCTTCATCGACATTGCCGAGACGGCCGGCAGCGAACTCGCGGAAAGACTGTCGCGGGAAACGGCGCATCCGGTGCTGTTCTACTATGCCGATCTGCGCGACATCGAGGCGATCCGGCGCACGGTCGATGTCGTCGTTCAGACATCCGGGCCGATCCGCGTGCTTGTCAACAATGCAGCGTGGGATGACCGCCACGAATTCGACGCGGTGACCGAGGCCTATTGGGACAACAATCAGGCGGTCAATCTGCGGCATGTGTTCTTCACCTCGCAGGCGGTGGCGCCGTCGATGCGGGCAGCCGGCGGCGGCGCGATCGTGAATATGTCATCGATCGCCTTCAAGCTGAACATGGGCGGCTTTCCTTCCTATGCGGCGGCGAAGGCGGCGGTCGTCGGACTGACGAAGAGCATGGCCGGCCGGCTCGGGCCGGAAAATATCCGGGTGAACTGCATTCTGCCCGGCATGGTCGTCACCGAACGGCAGATGCAGCTGTGGCTCACCGAGGAAAGCGTCGCCCGCTCGGTCGAGCAGCAATGCCTGAAATTCCCGCTCAAGGCGGATGCCATCGTCGGTCCCTGCCTGTTTCTTGCATCCGACTGCGCGGCTGCGATGACCGCTCAGTCCCTGATCGTCGATGGAGGCGTTTTGTAATGGCTAATCCCGCTTACGTCGCGGTGGACTGGGGCACCAGCAGTTTCCGGCTCTGGCTGATCGACAGGGACGGCGGCATCCTTGCCGAACGCCGCAGCGGCGAAGGCATGACGAGCGCGGCTAAGATCGGCTTTTCCCAGGTGCTGTCGGGCCATCTCACCGCTGTCGAAGCGCCGCAAGGTCTGCCTGTCATCGTTTGCGGCATGGCCGGCGCAAGGCAGGGCTGGGTCGAAGCCGGGTATATCGACGTGCCCGCGCCGCTCGCCTCGATCCTCACCGCGGCGGTCCGCGTGCCGGGTGAAAGCCGTGACATCCGCATCCTGCCGGGCCTTGCCCAGCGGGATGTGGCGAGGCCAGATGTCATGCGCGGCGAGGAGACCCAGCTTCTCGGCGCGCTCGGCCGCGCGAACTCCGCGGCGCAGGCAGTCTGCATGCCCGGCACGCATTCGAAATGGGTGCATGTCGCGGACGGCAAGGTCGCCGGCTTTTCGACTTTCATGACCGGCGAACTTTTCGACGTGATCAGCAAAAACACGATCCTGTCGCATGCCGTGGCAGGTGCCGAACAACAGCCGGCGGATGCGGCTGCCTTCGAAGCGGCCGTGTCGGCGGCCTTTGCGCATCCCGCACTTGCCTCCAATCTGCTGTTTGCCGCCCGTTCGGGCCAGCTGCTGCACGGGATCTCCGCCGCGGCCGCGCAGGCCCGGCTCTCCGGCACGCTGATCGGCCTCGAAATTGCCGGCGCGCTGCAGGATGCCGCCAACGGCACTGGCATCACCCTCGTCGCCTCCGGACGCCTGCAGGCGCTCTATGAGCAGGCCTTCAACACCCTCTCCCTTGCCTTCACCGCCATCGACGCCGACGCGGCCGTGCGCCGCGGCCTATCGGCAGCCGCCGAAGCCATCTGGCCGAAATGAGAAAGCTGACATGATGAACCGTATCCCCTTCCCCGACATGAAGCGCCCGCTGATCGCCATCCTGCGCGGCATCCGGCCCGACGAGACCGAGAGCATCGTCGGCGCCCTGATCGAAAATGGCCTGACGGCCATCGAGATTCCGCTCAATTCGCCGGAGCCGTTCAAATCCATCGAGATCGCCGCGAAGATGGCGCCGGCCGAGGCGCTGATCGGCGCCGGTACGGTGCTGACGGTCGAGGCTGTCGACAACCTGAATGCGGCCGGCGGCAAGCTGCTGGTGACCCCGAATGTCGAACCGGACGTGATCATCCGGGCGCGCGAATATGGTATGGTGACGATGCCGGGGGTCTTTACGCCGACGGAGGCCTTAGCGGCCGCACGCGCCGGCGCCACCGGTCTCAAATTCTTCCCGGCGAGCGTGCTTGGCCCTTCCGGCATCACGGCGATCCGCGCGATCCTGCCGCCGGAACTGACGATTGCCGCCGTCGGCGGCGTGTCGGACAAGAATTTCGCCGATTACACCAGGGCCGGCATCTCAGCCTTCGGCCTCGGCACCAGCCTCTACAAGCCCGGAATGACCGCGGCAGAGGTTGCCGAGCGCGCCAAGGCGACCATTTACGCCTATGATGCAGCCATGGGAGCGTGAACGTATGACCGACATTTACGAGTTCGAAGGCAAGACCCTTTGCAACACCAATTCCGTTCTCGGCGAAGGTCCGACCTATGATCCGGACAGCGATATCGTCTGGTGGTTCAACATCCTCGGCAAAGAGCTGCACGAGCTCAGACTCGCAACAGGGGAGAAAAAGGTCCATCCGCTGCCCGTGATGGCAAGCGTGCTGGCCCGCATCGACGCCGGACGGCAGCTGATCGCGACGGAGGAAGGGCTTTTCGTGCGTGATGTGGCGAGCGGCAACCTCACCTTCTATGCGGCGCTCGAGAACGACAGGCCGGAAAACCGCTCGAATGATGGCCGCACCCATCCGTCGGGGGCGCTCTGGATCGGCACCATGAGCAAGCGAGCGGAAAACCAGGCCGGCGCCATCTACCATGTCGCCGGCGGCAAGGTGACAAAGATCTTCAACGGCATCAGCATTCCGAATTCGATCTGCTTTTCCCCGGATGGCACCATCGGCTACTACACGGATTCCCGCATCAACCGGCTGATGCGCGTCATGGTCGATCCGCAGACCGGCCTGCCCTCGGGCGAGCCGATCGTGCTCGTCGACAGCATGAACGAGCCCGGCGACATTGACGGTTCGGTGGTGGATGCCGATGGCTATATCTGGAATGCTCGCTGGGGCGCCGGCGTCGTCGATCGCTACAATCCCGATGGCTTGCGTATCTCGCGCTACAAGGTTCCCGCCGTCCAGCCCTCCTGCCCGGCCTTCATCGGCGCCAATGCCGACCGACTGGCGGTGACGACGGCCTGGGAAGGTCTTGACGAGGACGCCCGTTCGGCCCAGCCGAGCGCCGGCGCGCTTCTGGAACTCGGCATCGAGGTCAAGGGCGTGTTCGATCCCGTCTATGTGCTCTGACAGCAGTTCGGCCAATGCAAGGCGCTCCCGAGTGGGCGTCTTTTTCGTTTCCGGGGCCGTTCGCTAATAAAAGTTCCGTGATAATCGAGAAATTTTCCGTGTTTTCAACCGGAACCAATCGGCGCACCACTCATTTTCCCTTCGAACCGGCGCGGCAAGGATGATGCATTGCCGGGTCAGCGATCACTCTAGGGAAATGAAAGTAGGTTCGAAATGACACGCAAACTTTTGACGACCGTTGCCGCTGGCGCGCTGTTTGCCACGGCTTTCGCACCGGCGGCATTTTCGCAGACGGCGCCGCAGCCTGCCGATCCCGCCGCGACCAATCAGGCAGCGCCGGCCGATCCGGCTGCCCCCAAGCCCGTCACCCCTGATGTCACTAAGCCCGCGGGCGACGCTGCACAGGCTCCGGCTGCAAAACCGAGCACGGATGTAGCCCAGGGTACCTATCTGACGGAGCAGGCTCCGGACCAGATCAGCGCCAACACTTATATCGGTCAGTCGGTCTACAACGCCAACAATGAAAGCATCGGTAGCATCAACGACCTGATCATGAAGAAAGATGGCGGCATCGTTGCTGCGATCGTCGGCGTGGGCGGCTTCCTCGGCATCGGCGAAAAGGACGTCGCCGTTCCGATCGAAAAAATCAGCATCGCCCAGAACACTCAGGACGGCAGTCTCAAGCTGACAACAACCGAAACCGCTGAATCGCTGAAGGCTGCGCCCGAGTTCAAGACGCTGGCAATGCAGTCTGCAGAGAAGGCCCCGGCCGCAACCGGTACCGATACGACGGCAACCGGCTCGACCACACCCAAGTAATCCGTGCGCGGTAGTATAGTGTAGGTGATGGCGCTCCTAGGGGCGCCATTACTTTGTCTGTTTGCTGGCTGCTTCGCGTGTTGCGGAGGCGAATTGCCTTATGCGCTGACGCGCTCGGCGGGCACCATATCGTAATAGTTCTCGTGCAGGAAGCGCAGCGTGGCGATGCCATCGGCCGGGCGGCCGAAATGGTAGCCCTGGCCCATGCCGCAGCCGAGCGTGCGCAGCTTCACGGCTTCGGCATAATCTTCGATGCCTTCGGCCACGACTTCCAGTTCCAGGCCTTCGCACATGGAAAGGATCGCCTTGATGATGTGTTCGGAGGCGCGGTCGGAATTGATGCGCGAGACGAAGGCGCGGTCGATCTTGATCTTGTCGAAGATGAAGTCGCGCAGACGACCGAGGCTCGACTGGCCCGTGCCGAAGTCGTCGAGCGAGATGCGAACGCCGGCTGCACGCAGATCGGCGATGATGCGGTGGGCGGTGTCGGCCGAACCCATCACCGCCGTCTCGGTGATTTCCAGTTCCAGGCGGTGCGGATCGAAGCCGACGCGACCGAGGATCGACAGGATGCTGCCGCTCGTGCCGGGATCCATCAGCTGCGCCGAAGAGAGATTGAACGACAGAAATAGTTCACGCGGCCAGGACAAGGCTGCTTCAGCAGCCTTGCGAAGCAGGGCCTCTGACAGAGCGTCGATGAAACCACGCTCTTCGGCGAGCGGCACGAAGACGCCGGGCGCCACGAAACCGAGATCGGGGTCGTTCCAGCGGGCGAGCGCCTCGAAGCCGACGACCTGATTGTTGGCGAGCGAGACGATCGGCTGGAAGTGAACGTCGATGGTGTCGGAGATGATGGCGTTTCTGAGCGCCTGCTCCAGCTGTGTTGCGCGTTTCATCTCCTGGGCGATTTCCCGCGAATAGACGGTTATCTGGCCGCGACCGCGGCGCTTGGAGCGATAGAGGGCGGTGTCGGCGCTCTTTAGCAGTTCTTCGCAGTCCTCGCCGGCGAAGGGGTAGATGGCAAAGCCGAAGGAGGCGGAGAGGCGGACGTTGCGGTCGCCGAGATCATAGGGCGCCGACAACACCTCGCGGATCATCTGGCCGAACTTCTCGGCGCTCGCCCGTTCGAAAATCAACGGCAGCACGAAGGCGAATTCGTCGCCGTCGTGGCGGGTGACCAGCGCCCCGTCCGGAATGCAGGCCCTCAGCCGATGGGCGACCTGGCAGAGGATCTCATCGCCGGCCGAGGAGCCGAAGAGATCGTTGATCGGCTTGAAGCTGTCGAGATTGGCGATGCCGATGGTGAAAGGGGCCGGATCGCTGGCACGTTCGGCGGAGATCTGCAGGACCTTTTCGCGCATGCGATTGCGGTTTCCCAATCCGGTCAGCGGATCGGTATAGGCCATCGCTTGAAGCTCATTATGACTCACGGCCAAGGAAGCCGTTTCCGCCGATCTCATCATCCAAATCCGAGCTTTCCTCCGCAGCCGGGCAAAGAATGACCGGGATTTCTTAACAAGTCGCTAGTAAATCAGCGGCGTCGGCAGCCTGATTCGCCCCAAAATTGGGGAATTGACGACACGCGCCGCCGGATACCGGTATCATCCGCTCGCTCGGACCCGTGCAGCGTCTTCCATCAGGTATTTCTGGAATATCGCCTCGAGCATGTCGGGGCTGACGGGTTTCATGATGACGTCGTCCATTCCTGATTTGGCGCATTCGGCGCGATCGCGCTCGAAGGCCTGCGTGAGCACGCCGATGATCGGGGTGCGGGCTGCGCCGCCGGCTTCCTCCATCTGGCGGATCAGGCGCGCGGCCTCGAAGCCGTTGAAACCCGGGAGCGAAATGTCCATCAGCACCACCTGCGGCCTGTGCTCGGCCCAAAGTCGCACGACCTCGTCGCCGGTCGCGGCGATCATATGGCGATAGCCAAGGCCCTCGAGTATCTGTGAAAACACGATCTGGTTGATATCGTTGTCCTCGGCGACGAGAACCTGCAGGCCGACCATCTCGTCGGACGTGCTGATTTCCCAATCCGCATCGGCGCCGGCACCGTTGTTGCGGCTGTTGCGATTGAAGTGGCGGGCGATCTGGAAGGTGAGCTCGTTGGCGATCTGGAAGCCGTCCATGACGAGCGCCGGGATGCCGTATTGCTCGGAAAGCTCGAGGCAGCGCATGCCCATCTGGTTGTCGATGATCAAGAGATCGAGCGAGATGCCGGAGGAGGTGGCGATTTCCAGGAATCGTTCCTCTTCATCCTCACCACCCACCGAGCAGGATTCGAAACCATATTTCGACAGCGTCCGCAGAGCGGCGGCCTCGGCGGCAAGGTCGGCGGTGACCACGAGGATCTTGCGGCCGGAGAAATTCTCCGGGACGATCGCCTCCATCGCCGCCGGCTCGCGGCGCTCCACCGCGCTCGGCACCGGCACATAGGCGCGGCGATAACTCTGATTGGCGGAGGCAGTGATCGCCGAGGCGCGGTCAAACTCCTCGAGATCGGCGCCGTCGCGCGGCAGATCCTGCATGGTCGACACCAGGAAATAGCGGCCGGGCTTGCCGATACGGTGTTTGCGGCTGACGATGTCGCGCTCGATGCCGTCGCGGGAGATCTGCCGCTGGCGGGAGATCGACATCTCGCCGGTTTCCAGCACGTGACGATCGCTTTCTTCGAAGCGCTTGGCGATCTCAGGTGAGAAGAGATCGCCGCTCTTGCGCCCGAGCACCTCGTCGGCGCTCCTCTGATATTTCTCACAAAAGGCGAGGTTCACCGCAACATAGGTGAGGTTGCGATCCTTGACGAAAAGCGGGAACGGCAGGTTATCGAGAATGTCTTCGGTGAGCTGCACCCGCTCCAGGTCCGAGCGCCACTGCGCCTCGCGCTTCTTGTCCTCGGAGATATCGGAAACCACGGTGACGCCGTAACCGCTCGGCAGCCTGCGCTTGACGAAGCGGACCCAGTTGTCGGCGCCATGTCGCTCGACGGATTCGAAGCGCTCGCGCCAATGCGAGGCGATTTTCTGCGACAGCCAGTCCTCGCGGCTCAGCGAGCCGCTCTGCCTGATATCATATTGCTGGCGAACGCCGGTATCGTAGATCGCGCCCAGGAAATCGCGCAGCCGGATGCCCGGCTTCAGCATCTCGGGCGGCAAGGGGAAGAATTCGACAATCTGGCGGCTTGCGAAGATCAGATGATCGTTCTTGTCGTAGATGATGAACGCTGCCGATAGGCTGTCGCACACCGCATCGAAGAGCGACGTCTGCAGATCTGCCCCGGCGAGCGTCCCGTCGGTCTCTGATGATGTGTCCGCCTTTTCGAAGCCGGCACTCATTCCATTTCGTCCCACATCTGTTCGATTTCGCGGCTTCTGGAGGTGTGTGATTAAAAATGCCATTTTTCTGTTAAAACCGGCTTAACACTACCGATCCCCGAATGCGGGGGAGCCGCGGATCACAGTTCCACCAAGCGATCGGAAACCCCTTCCCTCCCGCCCGCGAATCCTCGAAAATAGCTCATGGCCATCAGACAGCTTTCCGAAACGCTCATCAACCAGATCGCCGCCGGCGAAGTCATCGAACGGCCGGCGAGCGCTGCCAAGGAATTGATCGAGAACGCGCTGGATGCCGGAGCGACGCGCATCGAGATCGCCACGGCAGGCGGCGGCAAGGCGCTGCTGCGGGTCAGCGATAACGGCTGCGGCATGGACGCGGCCGATCTGGAACTGGCGATCAGGCGCCACTGCACCTCGAAGATCTCCGAAACGCTCGAGGATATTAGAACGCTCGGCTTCCGCGGCGAGGCACTGCCTTCGATCGGGTCCGTGGCGAGGCTCAGCATCGCAAGCCGCAAGCGCGACAGCGCCGGCGGCCACGAGATCGCCATTGCCGGCGGCAAGGTCTTGCATCTGAGGCCGGCCGCCGCCAATCCCGGCACCATCGTCGAAGTCCGCGACCTGTTCTTCGCCACGCCGGCGCGGCTCAAATTCCTGAAGACGGAAAAGGCCGAGGCGGGTGCGATTACCGAGATCGTCAAACGCATGGCGATCGCTTTTCCCGCCGTGCGCTTCGTGCTGTCCGGCTCCGATCGTGCGACGCTCGAATTTCCGGCAACGGGCGACGATCATCTGGCGCGCATGGCGCAGGTGCTCGGCAAAGACTTCAGCGACAACGCCATTGCGCTCGACGCGGTACGCGAGGAGATCACGCTGACCGGCTTTGCCGGCGTGCCGACCTTCAATCGCGGCAACTCCGCCCATCAATATGCCTTCGTCAACGGCCGCCCGGTGCAGGACAAGCTGATCCTCTCGGCGATCCGCGGCGCCTATGCCGAGACGATCCCGTCCGGGCGCTATCCGGTGGCGGTGCTGTCGATCGCTCTCGATCCTGCCCTCGTCGACGTCAACGTGCATCCGGCCAAATCCGACGTGCGGTTCCGCGATCCAGGCCTGGTGCGCGGCCTGATCGTCGGCGCCATTCGCGAGGCGCTCGCGCGCGACGGCAGCCGGGCGGCAACGACCGGCGCGAGCGATATGCTGCGCGCCTTCCGCCCCGGTTTCCAGCCGTTTGCCCAACGCTCGCAGGCGCCATGGTCGGCGGAGACCTCGCCCTCCCGCCCCTATCAGCCGGCAACGGGTTTCAGCGAACGATCCCAAGCCGCTTTCGACGCACTTTCGATGCCGACAGCGCGGGCCGAGACGCAGTCTTCGCCACAGCCTGCTGCGCCTGAACCGGCCGGGCGTTATCCGCTCGGCGCGGCGCGGGCCCAGATCCACGCCAATTATATTGTCGCCCAGACCGAGGACGGGCTCGTCATCGTCGACCAGCATGCGGCGCATGAGCGGCTGGTGTTCGAGGCGATGCGCAAGGCGCTGCATTCAAAGCGGCTGGCCTCGCAGGTGCTGCTGATCCCCGAGATCGTCGACATTCCGGAAGAGGATTGCGACCGGCTGATGCTGCATGCGGCAGAGTTTGCCGAACTCGGTCTGGCGATCGAGCGCTTCGGTCCCGGGGCGATCGCGGTGCGCGAAACGCCGGCCATGCTCGGCGAGGTCGACGTCCATGGCCTGATCCGCCAGCTCGCCGACGAGATTGCAGAATGGGATACGGCGTCGGGCCTGTCGGCCAAGCTCGAATATGTGGCGGCGACTATGGCCTGCCATGGATCGGTTCGCTCCGGCCGGCGGCTGCGGCCGGAGGAAATGAACGCGCTGCTGAGGGAAATGGAAGTGACGCCCGGCTCCGGCCAGTGCAATCACGGCCGGCCGACCCATATCGAATTGAAGCTCAGCGACATTGAGCGGCTTTTCGGCAGAAGCTGAAAAAGCTGGCAAAGCCGCCTTTGCGGGAGTAAGGCAGACGGATGACAAGTTGCAGGGAACGGAGCGCATGAATTTGTTCGAAGGGCACGGAAACCGCGAGGCGAAGATCCGTTATCTCGACGGCGATTTCCAGATTCTCTCGCCCGGCTCCTATGTCGTCTGTGCGATGACCGGAAAAAACATCCCGCTCGACGAACTGCGCTACTGGAGCGTCGCCCGCCAGGAGCCCTATGCCGACGTTATTTCTGCAATCGAAGCCGACAAACGTGCCGGCGTGCTGCCGAACCAGCGGCGTTAGCTCTTAACTTTCATTTCCCTTAAACGCCGCTCGCGACAGGCGACGATCGCCCGGTCGATGATCAGGCTCGGGGCGAGATGATCCTCGAAGACCATGTCGACTTCGATCACCCGGCATTTTTTCGCCAGTTGCTCCGCCTTGCCGTGATGGCCGGAGAGACGAACGAAATCCTTTGACGTGGTGACAATCAGGAGATCCTGGCGTTCGGCGGTCGTCAGGATGTCGTCGATCTCCTCCTCGGTCAGATGCTCGTGGTCGCCGAAGCTCTTGGCGAGGGCTATTTCGGCGCCGCGCGATTCGACGGTGCGGAAGAATTTGGCGGGATCGGCGATGCCAGCGAAGGCGAGCACCTTGATGCCGGCAAGCCGGTCGTCGCCGCGCACCTTCAGCGATGCGGTGAAATAGGGCTTTGCCGCGCGTGCCGCCATGCGGACGATCGCGTCGGCAGCATTGCCGCCGCCGACCTTCAGCAGCGCCGTCGCCGAACGCAGCTGCTGGCGGATCGGCGCACGCACCGGGCCGGCCGGCACGATATGGCCATTGCCAAGGCCGCGCGTCGCGTCGATGACGAGCAGCGCATAGTCGATCGCCAGCCGGGCGCTCTGAAAACCATCATCCATGATGATGAGATCGGCGCCTTCCGCCACCAGACGCCGAGCACCGTCGACGCGCCGGCGGGAAATCACCGTCAGCGCCTCCTGGGCGAGCAACAGCGGTTCATCGCCGACGGCGACCGCCCGGTGATGATGGGGATCGACCACGGTCGTCACGTCGAGCGAGCCGCCGTAACCTCTGCTGAGAAAGCCGGGTTTCAGGCCTTTCGCCTTGGCGGCGCGGGCGAGCGTCAACGCCGTCGGCGTCTTGCCGGCGCCGCCGACTGTGAAATTGCCGACGCAGATAACGGGAACGGAAACCGAGGCGCGGCGCGCATGGGCCATGCGATGGCCGGCGACACGGCCGTAGACAAAGGAAAGCGGCGCCAGCAGCCAGGCCCGCCAATCGGCTTTCCTCCACCAGAACGGCGGCGCTTCTGAAATCATTTTGCCGTCCGCTCCCCGCCGGCTAGAGAATTTCGTCTTCCCGGCCGGATTGAGAGATTAAAATCGATGAAAATGCAAGCCTTTACCGATCAGGCCGGCTGCAGATCAGGCAGCAGCGTCTCGAGGGCGGTGATATCGTCGAGCACATGATCGGCAGCCGCAGCAAGTGAATCGCGCGAGCCGGTTCCCGTCAACACGGCGATCCTCAGTCCCGCGCCGGCATTTAGGCCCATGTGCAGATCGTGATTGTTGTCGCCGACCATGGCGACCTCTTCAGGCAGAAGACCGGTCGCAGCGCAGAAGCCGAGCACCATGCCCGGCTCCGGCTTGACGCCGAAGCCGCTGTCGTAGCCGGCGATATAATCGACAAAGTGGGCGAAACCGAAGCGCTCCGCCGTCTGGCGGATGGAGCGCTCATTGTCGCTGGAGGCGACACCGAGCTTGAAACCACGCCGATGCAGCCTTGCGAAGAAGCCGGCAAGGTCAGTCACCGGCACGGAAAATTCAGCGGCGCCGGAAAAGAGGTCGTCGAGACGGATCGTCAATTCGTCGATGTCCACCATCGACCCGGCGGCAACGAGTCCCTCGGCGATCTGCCTTGTATTGCCGGCGGCGAGCAGGCTGTCGGGGACGATATGGCCGCTCACCGGATCCATGCCGCAGGCGGACAGCAGCCGGTCGGCCAAAAGCGGGTCGCCCTCAGCGGCGATGCGGGCAAGCTCGCGATTGACCGGCAGCCAGCTCTCATCATAGTCGAGCAGCGTGCCGTCCTTGTCGAAGAGGATGCCTTTGATATGCGCCGGGCCGGACATCGCGTCTCCTCAAACCTGGGCCGCGGTCCTGGGCAACAAACGCGCCTTGACCGTCAGCGGATTGATATAGGGTTCGAGCCCCTTCACTGTCGCCGACAGTGCGCCACGCATCTCGTGCACGGTGGCGACGCCGGCCTCGATCATGTTACGGCGGGCTTCATCGTTGGTCAGCAGGTAATGCACGCCCTTGGCCAGCATTTCGGTATCGCGCACCATTCGGGCGCTGCCGCTGCGGGCGAGCTTCTGATAGGCCTCACGGAAATTCTGCACATTGCCGCCGGAGAGGATGGCGCAGCCGAGCATGGCAGGCTCCAGCGGGTTCTGACCACCCTCGGCAAAGAGCGAGCGGCCGACGAAGGCGATTTCGGTCAGACGGAGATAAAGCCCCATTTCGCCGATCGTATCGCCGAGAAAGATATCGACATCGGCGGAGAGGACATCGTCGCGTGTGCGGCGGGCGACTTTCAGCCCCTGCTTGACGAGCGCCGCCTCGATCTCGTCGCTGCGCTCGGGATGGCGGGGCACGATGATCGTCAATTGACGATCGCGCTCCTTCAGGGCGCGATGGACGATGCCGGCGGCATTTTCCTCGCCGTCAAAAGTGGAGATCGCCGCCCAGGTCTTGCGATCGCCGATCTGCTTCTTGTAGCGGGCGAAGACAGCGCTGTCATAAGGCGGCGCATCGGTATCGACCTTCAGATTGCCCGAAGTGATGACGGGAACGGCACCAAGATCGCGAAAACGCTCGGCATCGACATCGGATTGGGCGATGACGAGAGCGAGGTTCTCGAACAGGGCCTCAGCAATCGACGGGCGGCCGCGCCAACGGGCAAAGGAGCGGTCCGACATGCGGGCATTTACCAGGATTTGCGGGATGCGGCGACGGCCGAGTTCCAGCACCGTCGCCGGCCAGATTTCGGATTCGGCGATGATGGCGCAATCGGGCTGCCAATAATCGAGGAAGCGGCTGACGGATGGCTTCAGATCCAGCGGCACATATTGATGAATCGCCTCCTGGCCGAGGCGCTCGGCGGCGAGCCTGGCGGAGGTGATGGTGCCGGTGGTTAGGATGACATGAATGTCGCGGCGGCGAATTTCGCGGATCAGCGGTATGACCGCATTGGTTTCGCCGACACTTGCGGCGTGGAACCAGACGAGCGGGCCCTGGGGCCGATTGGCGCTCGGATAGCCGAAGCGTTCCAGGCGGCGCGCACGGTCTTCCTTGCCCTTGGCCGTGCGGTAGGTCAGATAGAGGCCGACGACCGGGGAAGCCACGGTCCCCGCCAGACGGTATGTGCTCAGACCGAGCCGCGCCATCCGAGAGCTCATCGCGCCAGCCTCCGACCCAAGACGATCGACATCAAACCCATTCCCTTATTATCGTTGCGGCCGGAATGGCCGATCAATTTGTTCAGAATGCGTCAAACGATCCGGATCGACGGGCGCCCGATGCACGAAGGCCCGTTCGGCTGGCTGCGGCTGCCGAGGTCAGTTGCCCCCAGCCTTTTGCTGCGGATCGAGCAGACGGTGCATGTGGACGATGAAATAGCGCATATGTGCGTTGTCGACCGTCTGCTGCGCTTTCGCCTTCCAGGCCGTCAGCGCCGAGGCATAGTCGGGAAAAATGCCGACGATATCGAGGCCGTCCAGATCACGGAACTGGACATCTTCGAGGCTTTCGAGTTCGCCGCCGAAAACGAGGTGCAAAAGCTGTTTCTTGTCACCGGAGTCAGTCATTTTCTTGTTCTCTTTCTGCCTAGTTCCTCCGCCACCTCATCTGCGGGATTTTGACGGAAACGTCAACTGTCTCGTCGCCCGGCGAAGGCCGCGAGGAACTCATCGATACGGGGCGCTGGCGCCGCACAGAGGACCTTATGGGTGACGTCGGCCCTGTTATAGACAATCGACTTGCCGTCGAGGTCTACAAGCCCGCCGCCGGCGCAGGCCAGAACGAGATCGGCGGCGGCAAGGTCCCAGTCATGCGAATTGCCCTTGACGAAGGTGGCTTCCAGACGGCCATCTGCCACCATGGCGATGCGATAGGCCAGCGAGGGGACATATTTTTCGCGTCTCACCCGGTCACGGAACGCCGGCGGAAAGGTCTTCAACAGGTCTTCGCCGATCGCAAGCCGGCTCATCTCGTCCGGCCCGGCGGCGGAAACGGTGAAGGGCGTGCCGTTCTTCAGCGCCACGCCGCCGTCGACGGCCTCGTAGAGCTCTTCGAGCGCCGGTGCATAGAGCACGCCGGCGACCGGGCGGCCGCGATGCACGACCGCGACGCTGACACACCAGACATGCTGCCCGCCGAGGAAGGCCCGCGTGCCGTCGATCGGATCGACGATGAAAAGCGTCTCGCGCGACAGGCGGTCTTCATCGTCCTCGGTTTCCTCAGACAGCCAGCCATAATCCGGCCGCGCCTTGCGCAGGATCGTTTCAAGCGTCTTATTGGCGGCGAAATCGGCGGCGCTGACTGGAGAGCGGTCGCCGTTCTTCCACCAGACCTCGGGAGACTGGTTGAAGAAGCCGTAGGCGACCGCGCCGGCCTCCTTAGCAGCATCGGCGATCAAGGCGAGATCGTTCTGCCAGCGGAGCTTTTCCCTATCGCTCATCCCGTCATTCCATTCCTGCCCGTTTTTACTGCCCGGCGAGCGTCATGCCTTCGATCGCGAGGGTCGGAGCCGCGACGCCGAACTTGCGGTCGATGTCGTTTGCCGGCGTCAGGCGCATGAACATCTCCTTGAGGTTCGAGGCGATCGTCACCTCGGATACTGGGAAAGTGAGTTCGCCGTTCTCGATCCAGAAGCCGGTGGCGCCGCGGCTGTATTCGCCGGTGATCATGTTGACGCCGTGGCCGATTAGTTCGGTGACGTAAAAACCGTTGCCGATGCTGTGGATCAGTTCCTCCGGCGAGATCTCGCCCGGCTCCAAGGCGAGGTTGGTGGAAGACGGCGTGACGGCGCTGCCGCCGCGCACGCCGCGGCCATTAGTCTGCAGGCCGAGCTCGCGGGCCGTCGAGGTCGAGAGGAACCAGTGCTTCAGGACACCGTCTTCGATCATGACAAGCCGCTCGCCGGACACGCCCTCACCGTCGAAGGGACGCGAGGAAGGCCCGCGCACGATCAGAGGATCGTCGGTGATCGAAAGGCCCGACTTCAGCACCTGCTGACCCATCCTGTCGCGCAGGAAGCTGGTCTTTCGGGCGACGGCGGCACCGTTGATCGCACCGGCGATATGGCCGACAAAACCGCGGGCGACGCGCGGATCGAAGACGACGGTGACGTTCTTGCCGGTCGGCACCTGGCGCGGATTGACGCGCTTGACCACCCGTTCGCCGGCGCGGCGGCCGATTTCGGCGGGATCGTCGAGCTCGGCGTAATAAAGCCGGCTGTCGAAATCATAGTCGCGCTCCATGCCCGTGCCTTCGCCTGCGATGACGCTGACGGAATTGCCGAAACGGGAGGCCATGTAGCTGCCTTGGAAACCGTGCGACGTGGCGAGAACAAGACCGCCCAGGCCGGCCGACGCGCCGGCGCCGGAGGAATTGGTGACGCCCTTGACCGCAAGCGCGGCCGTCTCGGCGGCAAGAGCCGCCTCGCGCAGCATCTCGGAGGACACGTCGGTGGCATCGAGCAATTGCAGGTCGGGATAGGACCTGGCGAGGTTCGCCTCGTCCGCCAGGCACGCGAAGGGGTCTTCCGGGGAAACCTTGGCCATGGCGACGGCACGTTCGGCCAGCGCCTGGAGATCGAAGCCCGGATTGGCCGAAACGCTGGCGACACGCTTGCCGATGAAGACGCGGAGCGAAAAATCGTCGCTTTCCGACGATTCCGTTCCCTCGACCTTGCCAAGCCGGACGCTGACGGATTGCGAGCGAGAGCGAACGATCACGGCGTCGGCAGCGTCGGCGCCTGCCTTCCTTGCCAGATCGATCAATTGACTTGCGCGGGAAAGAAGTGTCGAGGAATCGATTTCAGAGGACATGATTTGGCCTTTCCTTCGGCTTCCATTTATTGTGCACTCTCCCTGGCATCAAGGCCGCCGCCGCCGATTCTTTGCCGGGGCTGCCAGTATGTTTCCCGCCGTCGAAAGAAATTGCCAGCATGTCAGCGCCCAACGACCTTTTCTCCGAAACGATCCTGCTGCTCGGCGGCGCGGTGGTCGCCGCTCCGATCTTCAAGAAGCTGGGGCTTGGCACGGTGCTCGGTTATCTCGCCGCCGGCATCGTCATCGGCCCGGTCTTCCACGGCATCACCGACGGCGAACAGATCCTTGCCGTCGCCGAGCTCGGCGTCGTCTTCCTGCTCTTCATCATCGGACTGGAGCTGAAGCCAAGCCGCCTCTGGCAGATGCGGCGCGACATCTTCGGCCTCGGCACGGCGCAGGTGCTGGTGACCGGGCTGGCGCTGACCGCGCTCTCCTGGTTTTCCGAAGTTCTCGATTGGCGCGGCAGCATAGTCGCCGGCTTCGGCCTTGCGCTGTCCTCGACGGCCTTCGCCATGCAGATCCTTGAGGGCGATGGCGACGTCAACACGAGATACGGGCAGCGTTCCTTCTCGATGCTGCTATTCCAGGACCTGGCGATCGTGCCGCTCCTGGCGCTGATTACCGTACTCGACGGCAGCGGCAAGGGCAGCAATACGCCGCTCACCGATTTTGCCGTGGCCGTCGGCGCCGTGGCGGCGATGATCGTCGCCGGGCGCTATCTGTTGACGCCGCTCTTCCAGATCATCGCCCGCACCGGCGCACGCGAAGCGATGATCGCGGCCGCCCTTTTTGTCGTCATGGGATCGGCAAGCCTGATGCAGCTTGCCGGACTGTCGATGGCGATGGGCGCCTTCCTGTCGGGGGTGATGCTGGCCGAATCCTCCTACCGGCACGAGCTGGAGGCCGACATCGAGCCTTTCCGCGGCGTGCTGCTCGCCATCTTCTTCATCGCCGTCGGCCTGTCGCTGGAGCTCGGCGTGCTCGTCGACAACGCACTCTTCGTCATCGTCACGGTGCCGATCGTCATGGCCGTCAAGGCGATCATCATCTATGGTCTCTGCCGGATATCGGGATCTCCGCACAATGACGCGATCCGCATCGCCTTCCTCTTGCCGCAAGGCGGCGAATTCGGCTTCGTGCTGTTCACCACTGCGGGCGTCGTCGGCTTGATGTCGACGAGCACGGCGTCGCTGCTGGTGGCGATCGTCACGCTGTCCATGGCGCTGACGCCGATCGGCGCGGCGCTGTCGAAGCGGCTGCTCAATCGCGATGAACAGGAGGAGCTCGACGAGGATTTCGAAGGTGCGGGCGCCGACGTGCTGATGGTCGGCTTCTCACGTTTCGGCCAGATAGCCGCCCAGATCCTGCTTGCCGGCGGGCGCAGCGTCACCGTCATCGATTTTTCCGCCGACCGCATCCGCCAGGCCTCCTCCTTCGGCTTCCGCATCTATTTCGGCGACGGCACCCGCAAGGACGTGCTGCGCTCGGCCGGGATCGACCGGGCGAAGATCGTGCTCGTCTGCACACAGAAGAAGGAGATCACTGACAAGGTGGTAGAACTGGTGCAAGCGGACTATCCGCAAACGCGCCTTTACGTACGCTCCTATGACCGAATCCATTCGATCGAACTGCGCAACAAGGGGATTGATTACGAGCTGCGCGAAACGCTGGAATCGGGCCTGCTGTTTGGACGGCGGACGCTGGAGGCGCTCGGCGTCTCGGAGGTCGATGCCTATGAAATCGGCGAGGATATCCGCAAGCGCGACGAGGCGCGGCTGGTGCTGCAGGTCTCCGAAGGGCTGCAGGCGGGGCGCGACATGCTGTTTTCCCACCCGGTGCGGCCCGAACCGCTGGTCAAGCCGAAACGCTCCGCCGATCGTTTCGAGGATAATCCGCTGGCAAGCACCGCGGATGTGACGGCGGACGCATAAACCTGTTGCCGGAGCTGCGACGGTCGAGCAGTTCGAAAACAGTGGGCTACTGCCAGAATCTGTCAGCATGTCTCTCTAAACATTCTCCTGCCCGACATACAGGAGGTTTATCGTGTTCGACAGCAACAGCATTCTACTTTTCGTAACCGACGCGCCGAAGAGCGCCAGCTTTTATGCGCGGCTGCTCGGGCAAGATCCTGTGGAGGCCAGCCCGACCTTCGCAATGTTCATTCTGCCTTCGGGCCTGGCGCTCGGACTGTGGGGCCGGACGGGCGTCCAGCCGGCGCCGGCTGCTGCGGGCGGCGGCTGCGAGGTCGGTTTCAAAGTCGCGACAGCGGACATGGTCGATAGGCTCCATATCGAATGGCAGGGCAAGAGCGCGGCGATCCTTCTGCCGCCGACCGACCTCGATTTCGGCCGTAGCTTTGTTGCTGCCGATCCGGACGGGCATCGCTTGCGCGTCTACAATGTCGCGGAGGACTGAACCATGTCCCGCAGCTGGATTGCCGTCGCATCAGCAAACCACGTCCGCATCGGGCGCGCAGCCGGGTTCATGCAAGTCTGTCACGGCAAGGCCGCTCCGCTCAAGCGGAGCGCGCCAGGGGACCGCGTGATTTACTATTCGCCGACTGAGACGTTCGGCGGCAAGGATCGCCTGCAGGCTTTCACGGCCATCGGCGTGGTCGAGGAAACGGCGGCATATCAAGTGGAGGTTCACCCCGGCTTCCGCCCTTGGAGGCGGGATGTCGTCTGGTGGCGGGCCATTGAAACGCCCATCCGGCCGCTGCTCGGTCGGCTATCTTTCACGAGCGATCGGACAGGCTGGGGCTATCGACTGCGCTTTGGTCTCTTCGAAATCGACAATGACGATGCCGAGCTCATAGCCGAAGCGATGCTCGCTGAACCGCTGGCGCATGTCTCGCGGACGCCGGCAACGGCGCCCGTGCAAGGTTCCTTAGCGTTTTAGCCGCGCTTCGATCTCGCGGTCGAGGGCGAATTTCAGATCGTCCTTGACGCCGACGGACATAGCCAGCACTTCGCGAGCCTTGAGGAAATCCATGACGCCGGTGCGGCCGACCGTTGGGCGCAGGAAGATGTGCGGCTGGCAAAGCTTCAGCTTCAGCGAGATCGCCGTCTGCATCATCAGCTGTCCGGAACCGAAGATGCTCTCCATGCGGTTCGGGATGTGGGTGCCGTCGCCCTCGGGAGCGCCGACGACATCGACGCCGACGACGATGTCGGCAAGATCCATCAGGCACTCATAAGGCACAGGATTGCTGATGCCGCCATCGATCATCACGCGGCCGCGCAGGCGCACCGGCATGAAAACGGCGGGGATGGAGGACGAGGCGGCAAGTGCGGGAAACAGCTCGCCCTCTTCGATGATCACCTCGTTCTGCCCGTAATAATCTGTGGTGATGACCTTCATCGGCACCAGCAGATCCGCAAAGCGGGCCGGCAGCTCCGACGGCAGGAAAGCTTTGAGGATCCGCTCCAGGTTGAACTGGCCGATGCGGATGCCCTTGGCCACGGCATCGCGCACTGTCGTCGGCCTCATGCCCCAGATGCGGGCGACGACGGCGGTCTTGTTGCCGACGGTTGCCAGCGCATGTTCGCGGATTTCGGCGCCGGACATGCCGGCGGCCATGCCCGCCCCCATGATCGCGCCGATCGACGAACCTGCAATCGCCACAGGGCGGATGCCAAGTTCGTCGAGGGTTTCAATGACATGGATATGGGACAGGCCGCGCGCGCCGCCGCCGCCGAAGGCGACAGCGACCGTCGGCAAATCGCTGATCGCAGGCAGTTTCGGACTGATGATCTCTGCCTGCTGCACGCCCCGCCCCTGCGCCTATTGCGGCTGATACCGGAAGAAATGCACCCTCGTATCGCCAAAGATGCGGCTTTCGAGGAAAACATAGGAAGGGTCGACCGAAACGACAATGTCGGCGCGTTCTTCGAGCACCGCGATCGCCCCCGGCCGCAGCCAGCCGCCAACGGCGGCGGCCGCCATCGCCTTCTCGCCCAGGCCTTTGCCATAGGGCGGATCGGCAAAGAGAACGTCGAAAGGCTCGAGATTGCCGACGCTGCCAAGATCGGTCGCATCGCGGCGCAGGATGCGGGTACGGCCGTGCAGGCCGAGCGCATCGATGTTTTCCCAGAGCAGCGCCCGGCCCTCGACACTGTTTTCGACGAAGAGCGCGTGACGACAGCCGCGCGAGACGGCTTCGAGGCCGACGGCGCCGGTTCCGGCAAAAAGATCGAGGATCCGGGTGCCGTCGACACATTCCGGATAGGCATGGCTCAAAATATTGAACAGACTCTCGCGCGTCCGGTCGGCAGTCGGCCGGATATCGTTGGATTTTGGCACGGCGAGAGGCCGTCCGCGAAACTCACCGCCGACGATCCGCACCGCGCGTCATTCCCTTTCCTCGAGCACCACCTCTGGACGGACCGCCCGCCGGCCTGTCCCCGGCCGGCCTTTCACCGCCTGGCTTGGCGCCCTTAGGTTTGCCGGAAAAATTCTTGGGTCCACCGGGCTTGCCAGCAAAGCCCTTGCCGCGCGGCTTATCGCCCGAAGGCTTGCCGCTCACAGCCTTGTCGCCGAACGACCTTTCGCCGCGCGGACGCTCGGAGCGCCCCTCGCCGGCAAAGCTTCTGGCTGTCCGCGGGCGCTCGTCACCCTCCTCGCGCGGCTTACGTTCGCCACGCGACGGACGGTCGCCGAAGGGGCGGTCGCTGCGGGGACGCTCAGAACGGCCCTCGCCGGTGGAGGCTCTGGCGGCACGAGGACGCTCGTCACGATCAGCACGCGGCTTGCGATCGCCGAAGCTGGGGCCTTCGCGAGCGGGGCGATCCCCGAAGGACCGCTTGCGGCCAAAGCCCTCGGCCTCATCCTTGCGGCGGGGCTGCTCGCTCGAACGAATCCATTCGCCGTCCTCTTCGCGCACACGGTTGATCGGCGTGCGCGGACGATCCTCGATGCGATCGAAAGCATTGGTCTTTGCCGCCGGCTGTTCGCCGCGCCGGCGCGCGGTCTGCGCATTCTTGGCGGCCTTGGCTGCCGCCTTCTCGCCGAGGGGCCGGGCGCCGGGCGCCATCCAGACATTGGCGCTGCGGCGCTGGCCGAGCGGCTGGGCGCGCTTGGGCTTGTCTTCATCCCTGCGGCCGCCGCGGCGATCGTCGTCTCTGCGCCCGCCGGGGCGATCGTCGCGCTTGGTGTCGAGGCGGCTCAGCGCCCGTTCGCGCTTATCCTCCTCGCGTCGCGGCCGCTCGCGCTTTGCCGGTGCGGCCGGTGCCGAAGCCTCTTCCTCTTCTTCGGCAGCGACGGCGGGCGCATTGTAGATCGGCGCGTCGAAATTCGCCTTGGCTTCCTCGATCAGGCGCGGGCCGAGTTGGTCACGCAATGTGCGGCCGCGCACCTCGACGACATGGCCTTCCGGCAAGTCACCGAGCTGGAACGGCCCATAGGAAATGCGGATCAGACGGTTGACATCGAGACCGAGCGCGCCGAGCACATTTTTGATTTCGCGGTTCTTGCCTTCGCGAAGGCCCATGGTGATCCAGACATTCGAGCCCTGGGTGCGGTCGAGGGTCGCCTCGATCGATCCATAGAGCACGCCGTCGACGGCGATGCCGTCCTTCAATTTGTCGAGCGCTTCCTGATCGATCTCCCCATGGGCGCGAACGCGGTAGCGCCTCAGCCAACCGGTCGCCGGCAGTTCGAGGGCCCGGGCGAGGCCGCCGTCATTGGTCAACAGCAGCAGGCCCTCGGTGTTGATGTCGAGGCGTCCGATCGACATGACGCGCGGCAGTTCTTCCGGCAGGTTGTCGAAGACGGTCGAACGGCCTTCCGGATCGGCATTGGTGGTCACGAGGCCCGCCGGCTTGTGATAGAGCCAGAGCCTGGTTCGCTCGATGCCGCGGATCGGCACGCCGTCGACCTCGATGCGGTCGGCAAGGGTGACGTTGACGACGGGGGTTTCGAGAACCGTGCCGTTCAGCGTCACACGGCCTTCCATGATCATGCGCTCGATGTCGCGGCGGGAGGCGACGCCTGCACGCGCCATCACCTTGGAAATGCGTTCGGCCTTGGTGTCGCTGTCGGCTTCCGCCGCCGCCGAGCGCGCGGTTGCGGCCTTCGCCGGCTTCGCACCGCCCGCCTTCGGCCTGTTATCCCGTGAAAGGGGCTTTGCGCCCGGGCGTTTTGGCTTGTCTTTGGGTGTCATTTGCTGTTTGCCTGCCTTTTGGGCCTGTCTATCAGGTCACGCATCTGCGGTTAAGTGGAAATTCTTGCGATCGTGAAGACAAATCGTTTCATGGAGATGGCGCTTGAAGAAGCGCGCGCCGCCGGAGAACGCGGCGAGGTGCCGATCGGCGCGGTCGTCGTTGTCGACGATATTGCTGTTTCACGCTCGGGAAACCGCACGCGCGAGCTCAACGACGTTACCGCGCACGCCGAAATCGCCGCAATCCGGCTCGCCTGCGAGGCACTTGGGCAGGAGCGCCTTACCGGCGCCGATCTCTATGTGACGCTGGAGCCTTGCACCATGTGCGCGGCAGCCATCTCGTTTGCGCGCATCCGCAGGCTCTATTACGGCGCCGAGGATCCGAAGGGCGGCGCCGTCGACAATGGCGTGCGATTCTATGCGCAACCGACCTGCCATCACGCGCCGGAAGTCTATTCGGGAATCAATGAGGTGCAGTCGGCCGAGATTTTGCGGCGATTCTTTGCGGAACGAAGAGAGGCGCCGTAATCTCAGGGCCTGCACAACACCGTCATCCCGGCAGGCGGATGAGGGGCCGGTCCGGTGATATCGATGAACTCGAACCAACCGACAAGCATGGGCTAGAGGCCGGTAAAAGCTGCTACTGCAGGAAGTTCCACCACTGCTTGCCGGAATTGGCGATTGCCGCGTCCTTCTTGCGCTTCTTCTGCTTCTTGAGCTCCGGCTCGCCGACGTCATCGAGCTTGGCCGGGTCGTCGACGGTGCGGTAACCGGGCGGCGGATCGGAAATGTAGCGACGCTGATCGACGTAGGAGCCCTTCTGCAGAGCGCGGGCCTCGCGATAGGCCTGGGTCTGGGCTTCGGTCGTGCGCCGGCCGCCTTCGATGGCGGAGCTTGCCAGCGGCGAGCGGTAATTCGGATTGTCCGAATTGGCGTCAGCCTCGGAGACGAGGCGGGCGCGGGTCTCCTCCGGCGATTCAAGCCATTGCGGATTGTCCTTGTTGGCCACCGTCGGCTGCGGCGCGACGAGGGTCTCTCGCTGGCCCTCAGCCGGCAGCACCAGCGTCGGGCGCGGCGTGTATTTGACGCCCTTGTTCTTCGGTTCCGGTCCGGTCAGAGACACGGACTGGCCAAGATCGTCGGTCAGCTGCTCCATGGCGGTCTTGTCGGTGCCGTAGGTCGGGCTGCTGGCGCAGCCGGACACAAGGGAGCATCCCGCCATGACAACAGACAGGCAGGCGCCAATACGGAACCAATGCGTTGCGAACATGAAAACCCTTCCAGCCACCGGTGCAATCGTCGCCCTACCGGACAACCGTCCCCCTGACGCAAAAATCCGGCCATTTTCAGGCAGCTTTTACCGGATGAACGCCGCAATGGCAATTCACCCGGCAAATATCTTCAGGCGCGGATGCCGAGTTCGCGCAAGGCGGCGGCGTCGCGCGCCGAGACGTCGGGATAGTCCGGATCAGAACCGACATCGGTGGTGATGCGCCAGGAACGGGCGCATTTGACGCCTTCGGCAGGCTTCGACACGACGGCGACGTCAGGCACCTCGGCCAAGCGGAAAGCGTCGGCCGGGCCGGCATCTGACTTGATCGTGATGCCAGAGGTGATGCAGACTTCGCTGAAATCCTGGCCCTCGAGCGCCTTGCGAAGCGCCGCATCGGCGACATAGACAACGGGCGCCGCCTCGAGCGAGGAACCGATGCGCTTGTCCTTGCGCTCGATTTCGAGAGCGCCGGTCACGACGCTGCGGATCGCGCGGATCTTCCTCCACTTTTCGGCCAGCGCATCGTTGCGCCATTCCTTGGCGACCGGAGCGAACTGCTCCAGATGCACCGAGATAGCCGAGGGATTGCGTGAGAGCCATGCCTCTTCCGTCGTAAACGGCAGCATCGGCGCAAGCCAGGTCACCACGCAATCGAAGATCATGCGGATGGCATAGAGCGCCGAGCGACGGCGGAGGCTGGATGGCGCATCGCAATAGAGCGCATCCTTGCGGACGTCGAAGTAGAAGGCCGAGAGCTCGACATTGGCAAAGTCGATCAATGCGCGGGCGATCTTCTTGAAATCGAAGGCATCATAATTCTCGCGCACGAGCTGATCGAGCTCGGAGAGACGGTGCAGCATCAGCTGCTCCAGCTCCGGCAGATCGGCAAGCGCGATGACCTCCCCCTTGTCGTGAGCGAGCGTGCCGAGCATCCAGCGGATGGTATTGCGCAGCTTGCGATAGGCATCGACATTGGTCTGGATGATCGTCTTGCCGACGCGGAGATCATCGGCGTAGTCCGAGGTCATGACCCAGAGACGCAGGATGTCGGCGCCGGCATCCTTCATCACCTCCTGCGGCGAGGTGACGTTGCCCTTCGACTTCGACATCTTCTCGCCCTTCTCGTCCATGGTGAAACCATGGGTGAGGACGGCGTTATAAGGCGCGCGGCCGCGGGTGGCAGCCGATTCCAAGAGCGAAGAATGGAACCAGCCGCGATGCTGGTCGGACCCTTCGAGATAAAGGTCGGCCGGCCATTTCAGGTCGGGGCGATCCTCCAGCGTGAAGGTGTGCGTCGAGCCCGAGTCGAACCAGACGTCGAGGATATCCATGACCTGTGTCCACTTGGCCGGGTCGTGCTCGTTACCAAGAAACCGTTCCTTGGCGCCTTCGGCAAACCAGGCGTCGGCGCCCTCGACATCGAAGGCATTGAGGATGCGCTGGTTGACGGCCTCGTCTTTCAGAACTTCGCCCTGCTCATTCACGAAGACGCAGATCGGCACGCCCCACGCTCTTTGACGGGAAAGAACCCAGTCCGGGCGCTGCTCGATCATCGCACGCAGACGGTTCTGGCCGGCGGCCGGCACAAAACGGGTGTCGTCGATCGCGCCGAGGGCCCGGCTGCGCAGCGTCGTTCCATCCGGCAGCGTCTTGTCCATATAGACGAACCACTGTGGCGTATTGCGGAAGATCACCGGCTTCTTCGAGCGCCAGGAATGCGGATACTGGTGCTTCAGCCGACCGCGGGCAAAGAGCGCATTGCGCTCGATCAGCGCCTTGATGACGCGATCATTGGCATCGCCCTTCTTGCCGTTGTCGTCGATGACGCGTGCGCCTTCCAGACCGGGAGCATCCGCCGTGTAGAAGCCGCCGTCGTCGACCGGGAACGGGATCTTGGTCTCGATGCCGCGCGCCTCGATCTCACGGGCATGCGCCATCCAGACGTCAAAGTCTTCGCGGCCGTGGCTGGGTGCGGTGTGCACGAAACCGGTGCCGGCATCGTCGGTGACATGATCGCCCTCGAGCAGCGGCACGACAAATTCGTAACCGCCTTCCAGGCCTCGGAGGGGATGTGCGCAGGCCATGCCGGCGAGATCGGCAGCCGTGACATCGGCTAGGCGCCGGTACTGCAGCTTCGCCTTGGCAAAGGATTCCTCGGCCAACTTGTCGGCGAAAACAAGCTTCTCGCCCGGACGCGGGCCGAAATCATTCTCGGCAGCCGTGACCTCGTAAAGGCCGTAGGCGACACGTGAGGAATAGGCGACCGCGCGGTTGCCGGGGATCGTCCATGGCGTGGTCGTCCAGATGACGACGAAGGCATCCTTGACGCTGTCGGGGCCTTTCGCGATGGGGAATTTCACCCAGATCGTGTCGCTTTCATAGTCGTGGTACTCGACCTCGGCTTCCGCCAGCGCGGTGCGCTCGACCACCGACCACATAATCGGCTTGGAGCCGCGGTAGAGTTGGCCGCTAGCGGCGATCTTCAGGAGCTCACCAGCGATGCGGCTTTCCGCATGGAAGTTCATCGTCAGATACGGGTTTTCGAAGTCGCCCACGATGCCGAGGCGCTGGAACTCGTCACCCTGGACCTTGATCCACTTCTCGGCATAGGCGCGGCACTCGCGGCGGAAGCCGATCATCGCCGCCGGCTCGCTCAGGTCAGGCTTCGCCTTTCCCTTGGCGCGATAGTTCTCTTCCTCGATCTTCCATTCGATCGGCAGGCCGTGGCAATCCCAGCCGGGCACGTAGTTGGCGTCATAGCCGCGCATCTGGAACGAACGGTTGATGACGTCCTTGAGGATCTTGTTCAGCGCATGGCCGATATGGATGTTGCCATTGGCATAGGGCGGGCCGTCGTGCAGGACGAATTTCTCGCGGCCGGCGGCGGAGGCGCGCAGTTTCTTATAGAGATCCATCTGCTGCCAGCGGGCAACAAGCTCCGGTTCCTTCTGCGGCAGACCGGCGCGCATCGGGAAATCGGTTTCAGGCAGATAGAGGGTCTTCGAGTAATCGATCTTTTCGGCTGTTTCGGTCATGTGTGACAATCGTTTCTGGCAGCCCCGTGAGGGCGCGACGGACGTGAAAATAGGTGGCGGCGGAAGCGCCTGCTCGCAAGCGCCGAAAACCCGGACCTCCCGGCCGCTTAGCGCGCGCGGAAGGCCGGGCCGATAATTCGTATCGTCATTGCCAGCCGAAGTTTCGTCATAGCGCCGGTTCATAGGCGTTTTTGCCGGGAAAAGGAAGAGAGGAAATTGCCTGCCTACGATCGCGAGGCACTGCCGAATCCGGCATGCACCCGGAACATTCCGACCAGTGCACTCTCAGGAGAAGCAAAGCTTGCGATCGAGTTCGCCCAATGGCGCCACGCCCGCCAACAGCGCCCTCGCCTCTTCCTCGTCGCGTTTGATCTGGACGACAAGCGCATCGAGGCCATCGAATTTCAGTTCGGGTCTAAGATAGCCGAAGAAGGAGACGGCGCAGAGCTGGCCGTAGAGATCGCCGTGAAAATCGAACAGATAGGTTTCGAGCAGCGGCGCGCCGTTTTCCGTCACCGTCGGGCGGCGGCCGTAGCTCGCGACGGCATCGTGGAGCGTTCCGTCCCGGCGGCGGAAGCGAACGGCGTAGATGCCGGCGGCAAGTTCGGCCTCGGGCGGCAGGCGCATATTGGCGGTAGGAAAACCGAGTTGCCTGCCGAGCTTTTCGCCGTCGATCACCTCGGCTTCGACCGTATAGCGGTAGCCGAGCATGCCAGCGGCTTCGCTGACATTGCCGTCCTTCAGCAGCGCCCGGATATGGCTCGACGAGACGACATCGGCGTTCTCGTCGCGGAAGGCGTCGATCAGGGTGACGCCGAAACCATAGGTCTGGCCGGCATTCATCAGGAAGGCAGGCCCGCCTTCGCGGCCGCGGCCGAAATGGAAATCGAAGCCGGTGACGACTTCGGTGGCGCCTAGCCAATCCTTGAGGATCGAATGGATGAAATCGTCGGCCGAGCGCTGCGAAAATTCGTAGTCGAAAGGATATTCGATGACTGCGTTGAAACCGAGCGTTTCCAGAATCCGGGCCTTGAGCGGCGCGGGTGTCAGCCGGAAGACCGGTGTCTGCGGCCGGAACACCGTGCGCGGATGCGGCTCGAAGGTCAGCACCAGGGCAGGAATACCGCGCGCCTTCGCTATTTCAAGCGCGCGGTTCAGCACCGATTGATGGCCGCGATGCACGCCGTCGAAATTGCCGATGGCAATGACCCCGCCCTTCAGATGGGCAGGCAAGGCTTCGCGGGTTTCATTGCGGTGGAAAACGGTCATCGGCTGGCTTCTCTTCATGCAAGGCGCGGCATCCACCACTTCGGCGCGGCCTTCTCCCGCTCGAGATAGGCGTTGAGGATCGCCTCGTCGGTCTCGCCGTTCAAGGTGTATTCCTTGGCATGGATCCCGCCGCTGATGTAGAGAAGATCCAGGCCGAAATTCAAGGCGCCGCGCACATCCGTCGGCATACCGTCGCCGATCGCCAGCACACGGTCGGTGGAAAAATCGCCGCGAAGCTCGCGGGCGGCCGAAAGTGTCGCCTCGTAAATCGGCCGGTGCGGCTTGCCGGCAATGCGGGTTTTACCGCCGAGCTGCTCGTAATAGGCAGCCATGGCGCCGGCACAGGGGATGATGCGATGGCCGCGTTCGACGACGAGGTCGGGATTGGCGCAGATCATCGGCACGTCGCGCGCCTGGAAATCGAGGAGCATGTTGGTGTAGTCCTCGGGCTTTTCGGTCTCGTCGTCGAAAAAGCCAGTGCAGACGAGCGATTGCGCTTCACCGGCCGGCCGGCGCTCGACGCCGATGCCTTCGAGAAGCGCCTTGTCGCGCTCGGGGCCGAGCAGAAAGACCGTCTTCGGCCCCTCGGAAATCAGCCCGCGGGTGACGTCCCCCGAGGTGACGATCCGGTCATAGGCACCGTCGGGAACGCCGATATGGCGCAGCTGCTCGACCACCTGCCAGGAAAGGCGCGGCGAATTGGTGATGAGGACGACGGCAAGGCCGCTCTCACGCGCGGATTGAAGGGCGGCGGCGGCCTTCGGAAACGGATCCACGCCGTTATGAACGACGCCCCAGACGTCGCAGAGCACCACGTCATAGCGATCTGTGATCTCCGAGAAGTTTCCTATCCGCCTGGCCATTCCAATTTCCCGATTTGCTTCAGTCACCGGTGACATTGCAAAGGCGCAAGGCGATGGCAAGGAATTTTCTTCACCTGGCAGACAAGATCGTCGGCAATCCCGGCGGGAGGGGACGGCAAGATCTGGCAACGTTGCTATGCCAGACAAGATTTCGGCGGTAACCTCCGATAATTCGCCGCCTCTTCACAATTCCGGCACAAAAATTCGTGATTGCTCTCATTGACTCCTCTCGGAGCCATCCCTAAATGCTCGAGCGCTAGCACTCACCAGAGAGGAGTGCTAACACTTATCCATGCGGACCGCTCCGGCCCGCGAATGTCATTCGATCGAGGGATTAGACAATGGCAAGCACCAATTTCCGTCCGCTTCACGACCGCGTCGTCGTTCGTCGCGTCGAGTCCGAAGAAAAGACTAAGGGCGGCATCATCATTCCCGACACCGCCAAGGAGAAGCCGCAGGAAGGCGAAATCGTCGCCGTCGGCTCCGGCGCTCGTGATGAGTCCGGCAAGGTCGTCGCTCTCGACGTCAAGGCTGGCGACCGCGTTCTGTTCGGCAAGTGGTCCGGCACTGAAGTCAAGATCAACGGCGAAGACCTTCTGATCATGAAGGAAGCCGACATCATGGGCATCATCGGCTGATCGGCCGATCCGCTTTCCCGAAATGGCTGACGGGCTTTTTGCCCGAACAAATCGAATTCAGGAGACACAAACATGGCAGCTAAAGAAATCAAGTTTGGCCGCACCGCGCGCGAAAAGATGCTGCGCGGCGTCGACATTCTCGCCGATGCAGTGAAGGTCACGCTCGGCCCGAAGGGCCGTAACGTCATCATCGACAAGTCCTTCGGCGCTCCGCGCATCACCAAGGACGGCGTTTCCGTCGCCAAGGAAATCGAACTTGAAGACAAGTTCGAAAACATGGGCGCCCAGATGGTCCGCGAAGTCGCTTCGAAGACCAACGACATCGCCGGTGACGGCACCACGACTGCAACCGTTCTTGCCCAGGCGATCGTTCGCGAAGGCGCCAAGGCCGTTGCCGCAGGCATGAACCCGATGGACCTGAAGCGCGGCATCGATCTCGCCGTTGCCGAAGTCGTCAAGGATCTCCAGGCCAAGGCCAAGAAGATCAACACTTCGGAAGAAGTCGCCCAGGTCGGCACGATCTCCGCAAACGGCGAACGCCAGGTCGGTCTCGACATTGCCGAAGCCATGCAGAAGGTCGGCAACGAAGGCGTCATCACGGTTGAAGAAGCCAAGACCGCCGAAACCGAACTCGAAGTCGTCGAAGGCATGCAGTTCGACCGCGGCTATCTCAGCCCCTACTTCGTCACCAACCCGGAAAAGATGGTTGCCGACCTCGAAGACGTCTTCATTCTCCTCCACGAGAAGAAGCTCTCGAACCTGCAGTCGATGCTCCCGGTTCTCGAAGCCGTCGTCCAGACCGGCAAGCCGCTCCTCATCATCGCTGAAGACGTCGAAGGCGAAGCTCTTGCGACCCTCGTCGTCAACAAGCTGCGCGGTGGCCTGAAGATCGCTGCTGTCAAGGCGCCTGGCTTCGGCGACCGCCGCAAGGCCATGCTCGAAGACATCGCCATCCTGACCGGCGGCACCGTCATCTCCGAAGACCTCGGCATCAAGCTCGAAAGCGTCACGCTCGACATGCTCGGCCGTGCCAAGAAGGTTTCGATCTCCAAGGAAAACACCACGATCGTCGACGGTTCGGGCGCCAAGTCCGACATCGAAGGCCGTGTTGCCCAGATCAAGGCCCAGATCGAAGAAACCACCTCCGACTACGACCGCGAGAAGCTGCAGGAACGTCTTGCCAAGCTCGCCGGCGGCGTTGCCGTCATCCGCGTCGGCGGCTCGACGGAAGTCGAAGTGAAGGAAAAGAAGGACCGCATCGACGACGCCCTCAACGCGACGCGCGCTGCCGTTCAGGAAGGTATCGTACCGGGCGGCGGCGTTGCCCTGCTGCGTTCTTCCGTCAAGATCTCCGCCAAGGGTATCAACGACGACCAGGAAGCCGGCATCAACATCGTTCGCCGCGCTCTGCAGGCTCCGGCCCGCCAGATCGCTGAAAACGCTGGTGACGAAGCTTCGATCGTTGTCGGCAAGATCCTCGACAAGGATCAGGACAACTACGGCTACAACGCCCAGACCGGCGAATATGGCGACATGATCGGCATGGGCATCATCGACCCTGTCAAGGTCGTTCGCACCGCCCTGCAGGATGCCGCTTCCGTCGCATCGCTGCTGATCACCACCGAAGCCATGATCGCCGAGCTGCCGAAGAAGGACGCTCCGGCTATGCCGGGCGGCATGGGCGGCATGGGTGGAATGGACATGATGTGATAGGCGAAAGCCGTCACTGACATCCATTCCGGCACATCCGGAACAGGAAGGGCGGCCCCCGGGTCGCCCTTTTCTTTTGTCCGCGGCGATTCGTTCCGTTGCGCACTATTTTATCCCGTGCAGCGCGTCAGCCGACCTCGAAGCTTTCGTCAGGCTTGCGTCGCTGCTCTTTTTCCAATGCCGAAAAGTGCGCGGGAGATTGCTTCCGCGGGAAGGTTTCTCACGCAATAGATGCTAAACCGTTCGAAAAATGCCGAAACTGGTCACTTCTGGCTGAAGAGCGTGATGATGCCGACATCTCTCACAAATAATGCCGATCCGAACAGGCTCAAAAAGCCGTTGCCGTTTGTGCAAAAGCTCCTATAAATCCGCGGCTGCAATTGATGCGCGCCCGGCGATCATTCTCTGTCAGACGAGCCGGGAAGGCGATGCCACAAATGCGTGTTCGAAGGGCTCAGGTCCGGAGACTCGAATGGCTGCAACGATCGCCGAAGTAGGCGCGGGCATCATGCCCGCCGTCCCATGATCCTGTTTCTTTGTGTTTGCCGAGCGTGCGGCGGAGGAGCCGCATCCGAACTGGGGAACGCCTTGTTTAAGATCGCCAAAGCCAATGGAGCCGTGCCCTTGATGACCGGCTCGCTGAACGACAACCATCAAAATCACCAGATGCTGGCGCAGTTGTCGGTTTCCGAAAGCTGGACCGGAGATTTTTCGAGCGGCCTGATCCGTCTCGGCAAATGGAGCGCGATGCTGCACGGCCTCTCCGCCGAGGAATGCGGGCTGCTTAACCTGATCCGCTGCTACGATAGCAAGGATCGAGCCCGCGTGCTGGAACTGTTCGAGCAGGCGGCGACGCACTGCTCCTCCTTCTGCTTTTCAACGACAATCATCATGCCGAACGGTTTGCGCCAGCCACTGTTCTGCATGGGCGAGTCGAACGGGCTCGAGGAGAAATACAGCGGCAGCATGACCGGCGTCTTCATCTTCCCTCGCTTCAAGCTCGAAGGCGCAAGGCAGATCACCAGCCGGCAATAAGACCGGCGACCCTAGATAAAGGCCGCTCATGGCCCAGCCATAACGTAAATGTGGAATCGCTAGATTTTGCGGTTCCACATTTTTAGCCCACGACCGACGGGCCCATTGCAGCCATCCGTACTATCGCATCAAGCGGTCCGGCGGCCAATTTGGATTGGGCAGCTTCATCACCCGTCCGCAAGCGGCCGCCGGCCGCAAAATCAAAGAGGAATCGCAGCGTACCCTTTGGCATAGCGGGAATAGTCATGTTTTACGAAACGTCCGCAAGTGGCGGCGCATAGGGGGCCGCGAGGAAGCACGTCTCGACCAGTATCGGTCACCGCGATGCGGCCGGCATGACATCAGCACCATCCATGACATAGGTCGCGTAGCGATGGTCGCGGATTAGGCTTATCTCTTGCCCCCGCCATTCGAGCAGCATGAAATAGGAAGGCCCGCTCGCCGGTTCGGCCGAAACCAGGAATATTTCCCTGCCTTCCAGCCAGGCAGGTTCGACCCTGACTCGCGGATATTCGGCATAATAGGTGAAAAATCGACCGACATCGGCGGCACCCGAGATTTCAGGCCGTCGCGCCTGGCGAAGCCGAACGTCATCGGCCAGCAAGCGACGCAGCGCGTCCCAATCTTGGGCGTTGAAGAGCGCTGCAAAGTTCAGGGCCTCCGGACTTGGCAACGGCGCAACGTCAGACCGCACGTCGGAGATCGCACGCAATCTCGCCCTACCGCGCGACAGATGGGCCTTGACGGCGTCGACACTCAGTTCGAGCAGCGCTGCGATATCCGCAAGCGACTCTCCCAACACATCCTTGAGGATTACCGCGCTGCGTTGCGGCACCGGCAATTCTGCAAAATGACCCAGGGCGACCCGCACCGTGTCCCGCCGGATCAGCGCGTCCTCCGCGCCGACTGCGCTGATATCGGGCAGATCAAAGGCTATCTCAAGCGGCTCCGACCGGCGCGTACTGCGCTGGCGCAGGGAATCTATGGCTCGATTGTGGACGATGCGAAACAGCCACGGTCGCAGCGACGTGCCAGGTGGGATCGAGCCAGCCGTCGCAAATACCTTGGCAAACGCGTCCTGAATCACGTCCTCGCCGTCGATCACCGAACCCACCAGACGAGCAGCGTAACGATGCAGTTGGGGCGAAGCGCGTCCGCTTCCCTGGCCAGGTCTGCAAGCAGAGTTTTCCTCTCTTCAGTCCCGAGAGCTGGGTCTTTCGTCATTCGATGACCGTCACACCCGTATCCCCACGCACGGCATAGACCATGGCCTCAGCGAGGCCGGAATCGCCGATCAGTTCGGCGACCGTATCACCGAAAGCCCGCGGCGTCATGTCCGGCCAGGTGGCGGCTTGTTCGGCAAATGTCCGACTCGCCTTCGCAGCATAGGCCCCGATTCCGGTATCGCCCACACCAGTTCCAACGAACATCTGCCGGGGAACGATGACCCGGAACCGCAAGCCCAGGCCGACTTCCGCCGACAAGTCGTCGGCGTATTTTGCAATGAACCACTGCGCGCGCTTGGCGCCGGCATAACCTCCCGATAGTGGCGACCCCTGCACGGCGGCTCCGCTGGAGACCAGCACGACGAGCCCGCCCGGCGCCATTGGCAAGGTCAGGGCAGCCTGTACCCAATGCAGCGCGGCCTTGACGTCTACATTCCAGTTGGTCGTGAATACCTCCCAGCCAATCCGGTCGATCCGTTCCATGGGCGGTTTCGCACCGGCATTCATGATGACGACATCAGGTCGCGTCTGCTCCATGATCCGCCACGCCGCGTCGGCATCAGTTGCATCGGCCGATATGGCGGTGACGGCAAGTTGCTCAGCCGGCCCCTGCACAGCGCTCGCGTTTCGGGCGACCACGGTGACTTCGGCCGCGCGAGCAACGAATGCCTCGGCAAGCCCACTCCCCAAGCCGCGGCTCCCGCCGACGACCACAATTCGCTTTCCTTCCAGATCCATTTCTCAGTCCTCGTTCATTCGACCGCTCGACGACGGTCGCAACAACGACGGTTCAAGGAGGTGAAAAGAGTCATCGCCATCTGCGATTTGTGGAAGCCAGCGTCAAAAAAGTCTGGCTCGACCGAATGCCGCCGTGATTGCGGTCGCCAGGCGAAGCGGATCGCGCCCTTGATACGGGGTTGCTTGTTCCGGTTGACCTATCGCGCCGATCCTCCACATCTGAGGCGATCCCGAATTTCGGCCGATGCGGGTTCTTGCAAAGGTTGACGTTCACTCCCCGCAAGGGACAGGCAATCGAAGCCGCCTTGAATGTCTGAGGAAATCTCCGGCATGAGTAATGCCCCGACAACCGGGGTTATTGGGGTTTTGCTTAAGATGGTCCTCACGATTCCACGCTAGTGGTCGGGCGGCAGGGCGGCCTTTTGCATTGTCCGGCGGATCGTCCGTTACTCCGGTTTGACAGGAATGTTGAGGCCTCTGGTGCTTGCCGGGCGCGCGATGCAGCGCTCCAGCCAATCGGAAACGGCGGGGAATTTCGCATATTCGAGAATCTCACGGCCGCCATAGAAGATATCTGCGCCGCGAATCCAGGTGAAAGTGGTGATGTCGGCAATCGTATATTGATCACCCATGATCCATTGGCGGCCTTTCAGCCGGCCTTCGAGCACGCCGAGCAGCCGCTTGGATTCATCGCGGTAGCGCTCCACCGGATAGGAATTATTGGCGACCTTGTCGGCGGCGAATTTGTGGAAATGGCCGAACTGACCGAGCATCGGGCCGATCCCGGCCATCTGGAAAAACACCCACTGGATGCATTCATAGCGGCCGGCGGCATCGGCGGGGATGAGCTTTCCGGTCTTTTCGGCGAGGTAGAGCAGGATGGCGCCGGATTCGAACAGCCCGATCGGCTTTCCCCCAGGCCCGTTCGGATCGATGATCGCCGGAATGCGGCCGTTCGGATTGAGCGATTCGAATTCCGGCGACTTCTGCTCGTTGGCGGCAAAGGAAATATAGTGCGGCTCATAGGCGAGCCCGAGCTCTTCGAGGGCGACCGATACCTTCACCCCGTTCGGCGTCTGCAGGGAATAAAGCTGGATGATATTGGGATTTTTCGCCGGCCAGCGCGTGGTGATCGGAAATGCGGAAAGATCTGCCATAAGAGACTCCATATTATCGGCCGACCATAGAAGACGATGCTCCGGAAAGGCAAGCGAGGGTATTGTTCCATATTGTTGAACGAAGCGTCCCCTTCTGTTTATCTTTCCATGACGGAAGAAATAGGCGACATAGGGGTATCAGAGATCCACAGCGTGCCGAGGGCACCAAGATCTCCCGAGCCTTCAAACGGAGACAATGTCCATGTCGAACGCCATCATCCTGATTGCCCGCATTCTTCTGTCATTCATGTTCATCCTTTCCGGCTTCATGAAGCTGACCGATCCCGCCGGTACTGCGGGCATGATCGCCGGTGCCGGCCTGCCGGCGGCAACCCTGTTGGCCTATGTCGCAGGCCTCTTCGAACTGCTGGCCGGCCTTGCGGTTCTCGCAGGCTTCCAGGTCCGTATTGCCGGCTGGCTGCTCGCTGGCTTCTGTGTCTTTACGGGCGTTGCCTTCCATCTGCCCTACGCTAGCGGCACGGAACTCGTGAACATTCTCAACCAGATCATGGTTATGAAGAACATCACGCTGGCCGGCGCGTACATCCTGCTCGCCACCGTCGGTGCCGGTGCCTATTCGATCGACGCACGCCGTGGTCTGCAGGCCGTCGCCGCCCGCTAATCCCATCTCCTCCCAAGCATGCAAAACCCGCCGTCATTGAACTGACGGCGGGTTTTCTTACGCGTTGATAGTAGAGATTAGAGGGCGGCGCGCACCGCGTCGACGATCGCCTGCACGACCGGCGAGTCCACGTGGCTCTCCTTGCGGGCACGCACGAGGCAAGCCTCTGAATGCAGAATGACACCGTCTTGGAGCACCTTCAGATGATTGGCCCGTAGCGTCGAGCCGGTGGAGGTGATATCGACGATGATATCGGCCGAACCGGAGGCGGGAGCGCCCTCGGTCGCACCCAGGCTTTCGACGATGCGATAAAGCTGGATGCCATGCTGGCTCGAAAAGAACTGCTGGGTCAGGCGCCAGTACTTGGTGGCGATGGCAAGGCGTCGGCCGTGGCGGGCGCGGAAATCGGCGGCGACATCGCCGAGATCGGCCATGGTGTCGACATCGAGCCAGATCTCGGGCACCGCGACGACGACATCGGCGTGGCCGAAGCCGAGCCGGGCGCAGAATTCGACACGCTTGTTGACCTCGGAAAAGCCCTCGCGCATCAGGTCCTCGCCTGTAATGCCGAAATCGACGGTGCCATTGCCGAGTTCGCGGGAGATTTCCGACGCCGACAGGAAGGCGATCTCGACATCATCCCAGCCATCGACGCGGCCGCGATAGGAGCGGTCGTTGCCAACCGCCGAAATCGGCATGCCGGCCCGCTCGAATATCGACGAAGCGTCGTCCTTCATCCGGCCCTTCGAGGGAAGCGCGATCGTGATGGTCATGCGGCTGCCCTTTCGGTTTCGATGCGGTCGAGCCAGAAGGAGAAGCCGACGGCCGGAATGCGATCCGTCGCGCCGAGGAAGGTTAAGAGCCGGTCGAAGCGGCCGCCGCCGGCTAGAACCGCGCTCGAACCTTCCACCGTCACCTCGAAGACGAGGCCGGTGTAATAATCGAGCGGACGCCCGAAAGCGGCGCGATAGTCCAGGCAGGACAGATCGACGCCGGCATCGGCAAGGGCGGCAACGCGGCCGTTGAAGCGCGACAGCGCATTGCCGAGCTTCAGGCCGGCAGCGTCGGCAAAGCCGGCAAGTGCTGCGGACGCATTGACGAGCGGTACGTGCAGCGACAGGAACTCTTCCAGCACATGGAAGGCGGCATCGTCGAGACGCGTCTCGGACAGGATGAGCTTTTCCTTGAGGCGGCGGGCGATCTCCAGAGGCGAGCGGCTGGCATTCGTCGAGTAACCCGTCGCCTGCATCTCGTGCTCGATATGGGCGACGAGCGCCTGATCGTCGCCTGATGCAACAATCCTGGCGATATCATCGTCGAGGCCGGTGACGAATTGCGGGCTGACGAGGCCGGCCAGCAGCGCCTCCAGCTGCCTCATGTTGCCGAAAGCGTGGATCAGTCGCTTCTGCCAGCCGAGCGGCAGGCCGAGCGCCTGGACGACCGCCTCGAACACCGCCTGATCGCCCAAAGTCACGGCTAAGCGCCGGCCCGGCAGCAGGCGGGCGAGAATGCCGGTGGCGTCGCCGATGGCGCGCGCATCGGCGCCCGGTATGTCGATGTCGCCGAGATCCTCGATGCCGGCCTGATAGAATTCATTGGCGCCGTCGCGGCGCTGGCGGAAGACCTCGCCGAGATAGGCGTAACGCTTGGGCGTGCCGGTCGCCGTCTCGATGTGGCGCAGACAGACGGGGATGGTGAATTCGGGCCGCAGGCAGAGGCTGGCGCCGGTTTCGCTCTCGGTCATGAAGATGCGCCGGCGCAGATCCTCGCCGGCAATATCGAGGAACGGCTCGGCCGGCTGAATGACCGGCGTATCGATGCGCTCCGCGTTGCGGGCGTCAAATTCGGCAAGCAGCTCGCTGGAGAATTCGGGGAGGTTGATCAGGGGCATTGGGTTGACTTCCCTCTTCTCCCCAACGGGGAGAAGATGCCCGACAGGGCAGATGAGGGGGATGAGGAGTGTAAACGACGAATGTCCTGAGCGGCGAGCGAAGGACAGCTTCTGCCGTGGCGCGCCCTCATCCGACCCTTCGGGCCACCTTCTCCCCGAGGGGAGAAGGGGAGTTCTCTCTCAAATGTCGTCATCTGTGTCACCGGCTTGAGCGGGATCATATGGAGTTTCGAAGCGGGAGCCTGCCCTCTTCCGATCTTCCGCCTGCGCCGCAAGGATATCTCTCACCTTGGCGACGAGATCGGCTTCCGCCACCGTCTCCTGCGCCACGCGGGCCTCGCGCCAGCTGGCATTGTCCTCGATCTCGCCGGAGAGCCGCTTGCCCTCGATCAGATCCTTGATCTGCACGACGCCTTGGGCGCGCTCGTCGCCACCCTGGATGATGGCAATGGGGCAGCCGCGGCGGTCGGCATATTTCAGCTGGTTGCCGAATTTCTTCCAGTTGCCCTGGAACATCTCGGCGCGGATGCCGGCGGCGCGCAGCTGCTGGGTCATCCACTGGTAGCGGCCCATCGCCTCGACGTCGCCGTCCATCACCGTCACCAGCACCGGCTCGATCACCGCGCTCGCTCCGAGCTTGCCGAGGTTCTTCAGCGCCGTCATCAGGCGCGAGACGCCGATCGAAAAGCCGGTCGCCGGCACCGGCTGGCCCATGAAGCGTGAGACCAGGCCGTCATAACGGCCGCCGCCACCGACCGAGCCGAAGACGACCTTCTCGCCCTTTTCATTGGTGACGTCGAAGAGAAGCTCGGCCTCATAGACTGGGCCGGTATAATATTCGAGGCCGCGCACGACCGAGGGGTCGATCTTGATGCGGTCGGAGCCATAGCCGGCGCTCGTGACGAGTGCACCGATGAAATTCAACTCCTCGACGCCTTCGCCGCCCTTCGAGGTTCCCGCGACGAGTTCGGCCAGGCGGCCGGCGCTTTCGGCATAATCCTTGATGCCGACGAAGAAGAGCACCTTGTCGATCTGCTCCTGATTGAGGCCGGCGCCCTTGGTGAAGTCGCCGGATTCGTCCTTGCGGCCGGGTCCGAGGAGCAGCGCCACACCTTCCGGCCCGAACTTGTCGAGCTTATCGATGGCGCGCAGAACGTTGAGCCGCTGGCCGGCCTTGTCGTCCCCGCCGAGGCCGATCGCCTCCAAGACGCCGTCCAGAACCTTGCGGTTGTTGACGCGGATGACGTAGTCGCCGCGCTTGATGCCGAGGGCTTCCAGCGTATCGGCCATCATCATGCACATTTCGGCATCGGCCTGGACGCCAGGCGCGCCCACGGTATCGGCATCGAACTGCATGAACTGGCGGAAGCGACCGGGGCCGGGCTTCTCGTTACGGAAGACGTAGCCGGCGCGATAGGTGCGGTAGGGAAGCTGGATCTCGTTGAAATTTTCCGCGACGTGGCGGGCGAGCGGCGCCGTCAGGTCGTAACGCAGCGACATCCACTGCTCGTCATCATCCTGCAGCGAGAAGACGCCCTCGTTCGGCCGGTCGCTGTCGGGCAGAAACTTGCCGAGCGCATCGGTATATTCGAACAGCGGCGTTTCCACAGGATCGAAACCATAATGCTCGTAGACTTCCCGGATCTTTGCCGTCATCTCATTGACGGCGCGGATATCGTCGGCCGAGCGGTCGACGAAGCCGCGCGGCAGGCGGGCCTTGAGCTTTTGCGGTTTCTTCTGCTTGTCGTTCATTTCCGGGAATTCCGCTGACTGTGACAGTGGCGGTGTCCTAGCGGATTGGGCGGGGAGCGGCAAGGGCGAAGGGCCTTGATGGCACTGCCGGAATCGATTGAACGAGAGGCATTGTTCAGAATGCGGATATGCTCATGATCACCGAGGCGCTCCTCTATGCCGCGACGTTGCCGCTGACCGGTAAGCGCCATCGAAAGTTCATCCGCTATTCCGTCAATCTCTGGTCGCGGGCTGGACGCTGCGCCCGTAATTGGGCCGACCACGAAGAGAAGAGCCGCAATGCGATCCGTGCGGCGGCGGCCGGGCTCCGTCAGAAACGGACCGCCGTCGTGCTCGGCTCCGGCCTGTTGCGGGACGTGCCGATCCACGAGCTGGTACGCGATTTCGACACGGTCGTGCTCATCGATCTCGTTCATCTCGCCTCAGTACGGCTGTGGCTTGCGGCCAAGGGCTATCGCAACGTCCGGCTGATCGAGCGCGATCTCTCCGGCTATGACGAACTCGCGGCCGGGCAAGAAGCCGAACCGATCGGCTTCCTGCGTAGCGTGCCCTATCTCGATTTCGTGGTTTCCGCCAATCTCTTGTCGCAGATCGGCCGCGGCGTGAAACGGCGCCATGAGGCAGAGGCGGCCGGTCGAATGCCTGAAGACACTGTGGAGAGGCTGGTCGCTGCGCATCTCAGCGGCCTCTCGGGACTTTCCTGCCGGCATTGCCTCGTGACCGACATCGCCTATGCCGTCATCGACCGCAACGGCAAAACACATGAGGAGGCCGACTTGCTGCATCGCATCGCCCCGCCACCGGCGAAAGCGGTCTGGACATGGCCGGTCGCTCCGCTCGGCGAAGAGAGCAGGGATTACCGGATCGAACACAAGGTGATTGCCGCCTGGTGAAAGGCCTGTCGACGCCGTCGACGATTGAGATTTGCGTTACTGACTTGGCTTCCGCCGGGATTTGCCTACATTGAAACTCATGCGCAAGCTCGCTCTCATGACGATGGTACTCGGCTGGCTGGTCTACAGCGCGATGTCCGCATGGGCAGGCTGTCCGACATGCGCATCGATGAACGGGCCGGCGGCCCCCAAGTCCGCCACCATGGATCACGCGATGGCCGGGATGGGCATGTCCGGAGCGACGGGCAAGGCGCAGGCGCTGAAAGATCCCTGCGCTGCCGGCAGGGCGGCGCAAATGCCACTTTGTGCGGCCTGTCTGTTGCTGCCGCCGGCGGCCATGACGGCCGCTGGTGTAAAGCCGGTTTTCGCCTATCCCGCGCCGGCGCTTGCCCGCGTCCTGGATGACGATCGCCCTGCTCCGCCGGCGCCCCCTCCCCGAATGTTCTGATCTCGGATTCTTTCACGCCGAACGGGCGGCAGGCGCCGCCCAAAAACCTATTGTCAGACAGAGGAAGGAACTCTCATGTCTCTGAAAATCATCGCCATCACCGCAGTGCTCGCTGCCCTTGCTTCGCCCGCTCTTGCCGAAGACAAACCCATGGACATGAGCAAACCGATGGCCGGCCACGACGCCTCCAGCCAGGCGTTCAAGAAGGCGAACGACAAGATGCACGAGGATATGATGATCAAGTACAGTGGCGACGCCGATACGGATTTCGTCCGCAGCATGATCCCCCACCATCAGGGAGCGATCGACATGGCCAAGATCGAGCTCCAGTACGGAAAGGACCCCGATCTGCGCAAACTCGCCGAAGCCGTCATCAAGGCCCAGGAAGCCGAGATTACGGAGATGAATGCCTGGCTCAAAGCTCACGGCAAATAACCGATCGTCTGAAAACGGGGACGCCGGATCTTTCCGGCGTCCCTGCGAAGTGCTGGACCGGATTTCGGCGATCAGTCCTTAGGCTCGAAATCGGCCGGGCGTCGGCCGGCTCCCTGCCTTGCCAGCATCCAGCCCGGATATTCAGGCGCCAGCGCGCTTACCTCGTCGAGCCTCTGCATATCGACTTCGTCGAGCTTCAGCCTGACGGCGGCGAGGTTCTGGTCGAGCTGATCGACACGCTTGGCGCCGATGATGACCGAGGTGACGAAAGGCTTTGCGAGGATGTAGGCGAGCGCAACGGTCGCGACGCTGACGCCATGCTTTTCGGCAATCTCGCGCATGACGGCGACGCAGGCCCAGGCCCTGTCCTTGTCGACCGGCGGGAAGTCGAAATTGGCGCGGCGGCCCTCGCCGTTGCCGGGGGCGCCCGGACCATACTTGCCGGAGAGCAGGCCGCCGGCGAGCGGCGACCAGACCATCAGTCCGAGCTTTTCCTCCTGCATCATCGGCACGATGTCCCGTTCGAGATCACGGCCGGCGATGGAATAATAGGCCTGCACCGTTTCGAACCGGGCAAAGCCGCGGCGTTCGGAGAGACCGAGCGCCTTGGAAATGCGCCAGGCCTGCCAGTTGGAGACGCCGATATAGCGCACAAGACCACGCGAAACGAGATCGTCGAAAGCGCGCAACGTCTCCTCGATCGGCGTCACCGTATCTGTCGCGTGGATCTGATAGAGGTCGATATGATCGGTCTGCAACCGCTTGAGGCTCGCCTCGACCGAATCCATGATATGGCCGCGCGAGGCGCCGCGGTCGTTCGGCTTGTCGCCCATGACGCCATAGACCTTGGTGGCGATGACGACGTCCTTGCGGGGGATGTCGAGGTTCTTCAGCGCTTGGCCGAGCAGCCTTTCGGACTCGCCTGATGAATAGACATCGGCCGTGTCAATGAAATTGACGCCTGCTGCCAGCGAGCGCTCGACGATCCGGTCAGCGGCATTCTGGTCGACATCGGCGATGGCGCCCCACATGCTGCCTTCTTTGGCTTCGCCGAAGGTCATCGTGCCCAGGCAGATTTCCGAGACGAAAAGTCCCGTATTTCCGAGTTGATTGTAACGCATGGTCGAAAAAATCCTTTGTGTCTGCCGCAAGAGGGACTTGCGAACGGAAGAACTTCATCTTTTGATTATTGGCCTGCGCGCGACAGGCACAGCCGTGGCTGGCTGCTGGGTGAGGCCCATTCGATGTAGTGCGACGGCGGCGCTTTTCAACGCCAGGCCTTGTCGCATCGAAGGCTGACGCCCTTGTCTCGACTTAGCCCTTGTCTCGACACAGGCGGCCGATAGATTGCCGGCCATAGTTCAAGAGGTGCACATGTGACGACGCGAGCACTGACGACGATCGGCTTCGACGCCGATGACACGCTTTGGCAGAACGAACAATATTACCGACTGACGGAAGCTCATTTTACCGAGCTTCTTGCCGATTTCGCCGAAGGCCCGAAGATCTCCGAGCGGCTGCTGGAAGCCGAGAAACGCAATCTTCGCCACTACGGCTTCGGCATCAAGGGCTTCACCCTATCGATGATCGAGACGGCGATCGAGATCACCGAGGGCAAGGTGCCGGCGAGCGTCATCGCCAAGATTCTCGATACTGGCCGCGACCTGCTCAGCCATCCAGTCGAGACGATGCCGCATGCGCGCGACACGCTGGAGGCTCTCGCCGGCAAGTATCTGCTTGTCATGATCACCAAGGGCGATCTCTTCGACCAGGAGCGTAAGCTCGCCCAATCCGGGCTCGGCGACTTCTTCGATGCCGTCGAGATCGTGTCCGACAAGACTGCCGTCACCTATCGCCGCATCTTCTCCAAGGTTGGCGACGGGCCGGAGCGAGCGATGATGGTCGGCAATTCGCTGAAATCGGATATCGTGCCGGCGATCGCCGCCGGCAGCTACGGCGTCTTCGTGCCGCACGAACTCACCTGGGTGCTGGAACATGTGGACGAACCGACGGAAGCGCCGCGCTTCCGCAAGATCGGCCATCTCGGCGAATTGCGCGAACTGATTGACGGGCTCGCATAGCGCGGCCGCGCCTCACTTCGCCTTGGGAGGCGCCTTCGGAAACAGTGAGGGCGATTCCGGCTCAGCCGGCGGCTGCTGCGGGGCTGCGGTCAAGGGCTCGATCAGGATGCTGAAGGGGGCGCCGAGGCCGCGGCGCGGCGAGACCTTGGAGTAATAGGGCCGCAGCAGCCAGGTGGTATTTTCCTTCACCGTCGTCTGGTAGCTCATGCCGTCCTCATCGGTGCCGAAGAAAGCTTCGTCATCGGGTTTCGACAGGTCGAAGATCGCCAGGAAGGCGAACTTGCTCTTGGTGGAAAAATCGATCTTCACATGCTGACCGGCGCGCACCGGCAGCGTGTAAACATGGCTATTGCCGAATTTCGTCCATCCCTTGAGTTGCATCGTGACGGCCGGAAACTGCAGCTTCTCCAGCTTCTCGCCGGGATCGAGCTGCGGCGTCTGCGCCGCGGCAAATGCCGGCAAGAAGAACAGGGCAAGGGCAGCGAACAATATTTTCACGGACAGATCTTTCATGGTCGAACCAGCACGGCGCGCATCGCCTCCACCTCGGGCCGGCAGAAACAACCCTCCAGATGATCGTTGACGAGGCCCATCGCCTGCATGAAGGCATAAATTGTGGTCGGGCCGACAAAGGTCCAGCCGCGTTTCTTCAGATCCTTCGAAATGATGACCGATGTCGGCGTCGTCGGATTGGCGACGATGTGGTCGCGATCGACCACAGCCGGCCGCTCGTTGTGGCCGGGTTCGTAGCGCCAGAAATAACCGGCGAGCGAGCCGAATTCGTCCCTAAGTTCGATGGCGCGCCTGGCATTGTTGATCGTGGAGACGATCTTGCCGCGATGACGGATAATGCCGGCATCGGCCAGGCAGCGGGCCACATCCTGCTCACCGAAGAGGGCAACCTTCTCGAAATCGAAACCGGCGAAGGCGGCGCGGAAATTCTCCCGCTTGCGCAGGATGGTCAGCCAGGAAAGGCCGGACTGGAATCCTTCGAGGCAAATCTTCTCGAACAGGCGGATATCGTCGGTGACCGGCCGGCCCCATTCCTCGTCGTGGTACTTGAGATAGTCCGGCAGGTTGGCGTGCCAGTGGCAGCGGCTCCTGCCGTCCTCGCCGATGATGATGCCATTCGTGCTCATGTCCGCTTCATTTTCGGGGATCCGCTTCGCTGTCCACTCATGATTCCGGCTTTACCATTTGCAAACCGTCTTTCCAAACCGATCGGTAACCCTGACGAAAAGTTTATTCGGCCCGTCGGTTTTTCACGGATCAATCTTTACCATTCGCTGGCGGATGGGGTGGCAGCGTCTGTGCGAGCGGATCCGTCCCGCCAGTCCATTTTCGGTCATTTGTAGAGAGTTCGTCCGATGATGAAACACCTTTTTCTAGCCGGAGCCTTCTGCGGCATCTTCTCCACGGCCGCCATTGCGGACGACCGCTACGCCACCCGTCCGCCAATCATCCTCAGCCCCGATCTGACCGCACCGTGGATCAATCAGCTCGGCGGCAAGGTCCGGCCTGTCGTCTATCAGCGCCCGGTGGTGCAGCCGCAGCAGCGTGGTCTTTTCCAGCGCCGCATCATGCGTCAGGCGCCGCAGCCGGCCCCTCAGACCGTTTCGGCGATCAATCCCAGCATACCGGCGATCCGCCATCCGATCGAGCCGCAATATCTGCCGCAGATGGTCGATTACGACACCACGGAAAAGCCCGGGACCATCGTCATCGACACCAACAACCGCTTTCTCTATCTGGTCATGGACGGCGGCAAGGCGCGGCGCTACGGTGTCGGCGTCGGCAAGCCGGGCTTCGAATGGGCGGGCGTCCATAAGATCACCCGCAAGACGGAATGGCCGGACTGGACGCCGCCTTCCGAGATGATCAGCCGCGAGGCCGCCAAGGGCCATTATCTGCCGGCGCGCATGGACGGCGGCCCGGAAAACCCGCTTGGCGCGCGCGCCATGTATCTTGGCTCGACGCTTTACCGCATCCATGGCACCAACGCGCCCTGGTCAATCGGCAGCGCCGTTTCTTCCGGCTGCATCCGCCTGCGCAACGAGGACGTCGTCGATCTCTACGACCGCGTCAACGTCGGAACCCGCGTTATCGTCATGTAACGGCACACGCAAAAGCTGGAGCACCAGCAAGAGTGTTCAGCGGTTTTGCGTTGAGAATTCCGTAAAAACAACGAGATGGAGCATTTTCGTGTTTCGGAGAAATACGGAAATGCTCTATGAAGCCGCTAAGACAGGCGGCTCCACTCGTCCAAATTGCTTTATCCGGCCATGTCGATCTTGAATCGGGCAGAAGATCATGTAGCTTCGGGCGGACTTGCTTGAGGGGAATCGACTATGATCAAAGTGATGCCGGGACTGGCCGCGGCCGGACTTGTCCTGTCCTTGATTTCTACATCAGCCTTCGCCGCGCCGGTCGGCTCGGCTTCCGACAATGCACGGCAGCCGGCGCAGATTGTGCGCGTGGCGCAGATGCCGAAGTACGTAAAGCCGCAGTTCAAGCGCAAGAAAGTGCGCCTGGTGACGACGGAAGCGGCTGGCACCGTCATCATCGATACCAACAACAAATATCTCTACCTGGTCGAAGGCAACAACCGCGCCACCCGCTACGGCATCGGCGTCGGCCGCGACGGCTTCGGCTGGTCGGGCATCGTTAAGATCGGCCGCAAGGCCGAATGGCCGGCCTGGACGCCGCCGGCCGAAATGCGCCGCCGCGAAGCCGCCAAAGGCCACATCATCCCCGCCTACCAGGAAGGCGGCGAGGACAATCCGCTCGGCGCCCGCGCCATGTATCTCTATCAGGGCGGCCGCGACACCATCTTCCGCATCCACGGCACCAACCAGCCTTGGACGATCGGCCTCAACATGTCTTCCGGCTGCATCCGCATGATGAACGAGGACGTGATGCATCTTTACGATCGCGCCCCCGTCGGCACCAAGGTGATCGTCATCGGTCCCGGCAACAAGCAGGGCAACGTGGCGTTCGAAGACAGAGGCATCGACGTTTTGCGCACGATGTTCGGCGGCTGAGCAACACTTTAGAAAAAAACGAAAGGCGCCATTGGAGGCGCCCTTTGTTTTGCTTAGACATTGCGGCGGAAAACTGCCAAAGCTGCCTCAGAGTCGACATATTGCAATTTGGGGTTATTCAATGACGTCTGCGCTGCGCTCCTCCGCCTCCCTTCTTGCGGGCATCGCATTTTTCACCATCTTTTCAGCCGCCTCGGCTTCAGCGGAAGATCTGGAATTCTCCATCTATGGCGGCTACCAGACCGCGCCGCACAGTGGTGTTGACCTTTCCGACGGCACGCATTTCACCGCCGGTTGGGAAGGCAAATCCTTCGGAAGCCCGCCCTATTACGGCGGCCGCGTCACCTGGTGGCTCGAAAACTTCAACAAGCCGAACTGGGGTATCTCGCTCGATTACACCCATGACAAGGTCTATGCCGACGACGACACCCTCGAAAAGACCGGCTGGTCGCATTTCGAATTCACCGACGGCCTCAACCTGCTAACCATTAACGGTCTCTATCGCTTCCAGGATCCCACCCGCCGCTGGACGCCCTATCTCGGCGCCGGCATCGGCGTCAACATCCCGCATGTCGAAGTAATTCGCCCCGAGGGCAAGACCTGGGCTTATGAATTCGGCGGCGTGACGCTGCAGGCCCAGGCCGGCGTCGACTTCAAGGTGACCGACCGCTGGTCGACCTTCGTCGAATACAAGGGCACCTATTCGCGCGTCGACGTTCCGATCGATAGCGGTGTGGACCTGAAGACCAACATCTTCACGAATGCCGTCAACGTCGGCGTATCGTTCCACTGGTAACAGAATAAGAGAAACAGAGCGCCGCGAACCCGGTAGGAGGCGCGGCGCTTTTATTGTTTTTTCGTTCCGATTTCGGTCCGCTGCAACGCTGCACGCCTTTCAGAGGCGCAAAGGACGCGAGGACAGTTTGAATTGCCCCGGCGCTATTTCGTGCCGCAACTGACCTTGCCCTCGGCGGCGTAAGGTTTGCTGCCGCCATCGATGGCCAGGGAATAGGTGCCGCTGAAATTCGCCGCCGGCTTTCCACGCGCGCCGGCGACCACCACCAGATCCAGCGTTGCGCCGCCGGTATCGTCACCGCCGCCGTCGAAGACTTCCAGGAGCAGTTCGCCATCGCGCGACCAGTGATTGCTCAGATGCTGTGATTCGAACACACGTTTTGCAAAGGCCGCTTGTGCGTGATCCTTGACAATAAGCGCGCCGCGGAAATGGTTGAGCCTGTGGCCGGCATCGCTTGCGAAACCGCTCTCGAGGGTGAAGCGCGCCTGCGCGTCATCGGCGGAACAAAATAGGCGGCTGTCGGCACGGGCCGCGCCTGCCGCACCGAGCAGTCCCGCAAGTACAATCATTCCCCGCCACATCGCCCAACCTCCCGGGAGCGGCCCGAATGGGCCCGCATTCCCTTCAGCCTAACGGCAAACCGGTTAATTTTTCCGGCATAGCGCCGCCATAGGCCCAATCGAGAAGTTCGACCGTATGCAGGATCGGGATCTCGGTTCCGGTGGCGATCTGGGTGATGCAGCCGATATTGCCGGTGGCGATGATATCGGCCTTGGTGGCTTCGATGTTTTTGACCTTACGCGCCTTCAGCGCCGCCGAAATCTCCGGCTGCAGGATGTTGTAGGTGCCGGCCGAGCCGCAGCAGAGATGGCCTTCGGCCGGATCGCGCACGGTGAAGCCCGCCGCCTTCAGCAGTTGCTTCGGCTGAAGGGTGATGCGCTGGCCGTGCTGCATCGAACAGGCGGAATGATAGGCGACCGTGATGCCCCTCGGCATATGGGCCGGCAGGTCGAGGGTCGCCAGATGTTCGCTAATGTCCTTTGCCAGCGCCGAAACCCTGGCCGCCTTTGCTGCATAGGCGGGGTCGAGGCGCAGCATGTGACCGTAGTCCTTGATCGTCGTGCCGCAGCCCGAAGCGGTGATGATGATCGCATCGAGGCCATGACTCTCGATCTCGCGCGTCCAGATATCGACGTTGGTGCGGGCGCTTGCGAGCGCCTGCTCGGCCCGGCCCATATGGTGGACCAGCGAACCGCAGCAAACCTCGCCTTCCGGCGCCACGACCTCGACGCCGAACCGCGTCAGCAGCCCGATCGCCGCCGCGTTGATGCCGGGATCGAGCACCGGCTGGGCGCAGCCGGACAGGATCGCCACCCGGCCGCGCCGCTCCGCCTCGGGCCGATATGTGCCGGGTTTTGAAAAATCTGAAGGCGCGGGAACGCGGCGCGGTGCAAGCGCCAGCATGGCGGCAAAGGGTTTCAGCGCTGCCCCCCGCATCAGTGCGGCAAAGGGGCGGCCGAGACGGGCGAGATGGAGCGCCAGCCGGAACCGGCCGGGAAAGGGCAGCACGGCCGCGAGAATGGCGCGCGTCAGCCGGTTCATGAACGGCCGTCTGTAAGTCTTTTCGATATGGGCGCGGGCGTGATCGACCAGATGCATATAGTCGACGCCCGAGGGACAGGTGGTGACGCAGGAAAGGCAGGAGAGACAGCGGTCGATATGGGTGACGACCTCGGCATCGGCGGGCCGGCCGTTTTCCAGCATGTCCTTGATGAGATAGATGCGGCCGCGCGGGCTATCGAGCTCGTTGCCGAGCGTCACATAGGTGGGACAGGTGGCGGTGCAGAAACCGCAATGAACGCATTTGCGCAGGATCTGCTCCGATTCGGCGACATGGGGATCGGCGAGCTGGGCCGGGGTGAAATTGGTTTGCATCTAGCGGGGCCTCCGCTTAGGGGGCGCTGTGCCTGGGGCACCCCCCTCTGTCCTGCCGGACCCGGGGTCGAGCCACAGGTCTCGACCCGTCCTTCGGACCCCCACAAGGGGGGAGATCGGCAAGACGATCGGCCATCGGTCCCTCTCTGCCGTGTTCGACCGGCAGTGCCCCCGTTGTTTGGGGAAGCCGTCGCCCCGATCCGATCTCACCCCTTGTGGGGGAGATGTCCGGCAGGACAGAGGGGGGTGACCCGCGCACAGACTCATCTTCTCACCCCATCTTCCCCGGATTAAAAATCCCAGCTGGATCGAACTTTTCCCTCACCCGCCGCGACAGCATCGCCACCGCCTCCGGCTCCGGATGGAACGCCGCCGTTGCCGCCCTCGCTGCCTCCGATGCACGGATCAGTGTCGCATGGCCGCCGCCGAGCGCCTTGATGAAGCGGCGGACCAGATCTGCTTCAGGATCCGCCTCCATCCTCATCCAGACGAGACCGCCCTGCCAGTCGTAGAAGGCGTCGACGCCGGCTTCGAGGCGGAGTGCCGAGACCAGTTGATGGCCGGTCCCCGGCGCAACCGAAACGCGCCAGACCGGCCGCGTCGTGCCGTCGGCATAGGGTAATACATCACGGATTTCTCGCCAGAGTCTGCGGCTTTCCGGCTCATCCAGCCGCGTCACCGTGGCAAAGGCCGACATCGCGGCCGCAAGCTTCTCGATGCGCACGTCGACCGAACCGGGCAAGCCTTCGACGCGCAGAACCGTCGCCTCGCCCTCGGGCAATTTGCCGGCAAGGAATTTCCAGGTCACCGTCAGCGGCAGATGGGCAGCACCGGAGATCTCGACCGGCAGCGCCATCGCCGCCGCCATGGCATTGGCCGCTTCGGCATCGTTGAGGCCGGAGAGCACCAGCGTCTGTTCCGTCTTCGGGCGCGGCGGCACGCGGAAGGTCAGTTCGGTGATGAAACCCAGCGTGCCGTGCGAGCCGGCGATCAGCTTGACGAGATCGAGGCCGGTCACATTCTTCATCACCCGGCCGCCGGCCTTGATGATCTCGCCCCTGCCGTTGACGAAGCGCACGCCGAGCAGGCTGTCGCGGGCAGCCCCCGCAATGAGGCGGCGCGGGCCGGAGACATTGGCGGCAAAGACGCCGCCGATCGTCGGCTCGCCCGATCTGCGCATGATTGGCCGATGATCCATTGGCTCGAAGGCAAGCATCTGGCCGCCTTCGGACAGTGCCGCCTCGACCTCGGCAAGCGGCGTACCCGAGCGGACCGTCATGACCATCTCGCCGGGATTGTAGGCGATGATGCCGGAAAGCCTGGTCGATCGCAGCCGGTCTTCCGATGCAACGGCGTTGCCGAAACCCGAGCGCGTATCACCGCCACAGATAGCGAGCGGCCGGTTCGTCTCCGCATGTGTGAGGACGATCGCCGCCGCCTGTTCCTCGCTTGTGGGCATCAGATCGATCATTGGGACGGGCGCCCTTCGAGCGGGAAGACCTTCGATGGGTTGAGGAGCCAGCCCGGATCGAAGGCGGCGCGCACCGCCATCTGCTGGGCGAGATCGGCCTCCGAATATTGATGGCGCATCAGGTCGCGCTTTTCGATGCCGACGCCATGCTCGCCGGTGAGGCAGCCGCCGGCGTCGACGCAGAGCTTGAGGATATCGTTGCCGGCGGCTTCGGCGCGGGCGGCATCCTCGGGGTCGTTGGCATTGAAGAGGATCAGCGGATGCATGTTGCCGTCGCCGGCATGAAAGACGTTGGCAACCCGCAGGCCGTAATGATCGACGATCTCCGTGGTCTTCTTCAGCACATGGGAAAGCTGGCTGAGCGGCACGGTGCCGTCCATGCAGATATAGTCGGCGATGCGGCCGGTGGCGCCGAAGGCGGATTTGCGCCCTTTCCAGATCAGCGCGGCCTCGGTGGCCGACTGACATTCGCGTACGGTCTTCACAGCATGGCGGCGGGCGATCTCGACGATATCCTTCAGGGTGGCGTCCATTTCGGCTTCCGAACCCTCGACCTCGACGATCAGCAGCGCCCCGACATCGAGGGGATAGCCGGCATGGGCGAAGGCCTCGCAGATTTCGATTGCCGGCTTGTCCATGAATTCGATGGCAACCGGGATGATGCCGGCGGCGATGATATCGGCAACGCAGGCGCCGGCCTCTTCCGAGCTTTCGAAGCCGAAGAGCACGGGACGGGCACCTTCCGGCTTGGCGATCAGCCGCACCGTTGCCTCGGTGACTATGCCGAGCTGGCCTTCGTGGCCGCAGACGAGGCCGAGCAGGTCGTAACCGGCCGCATCCAGCGCCTTGCCGCCGAGCTCGATCACCGTGCCGTCGACAAGCACCATTCTGACGCCGAGCAGATTGTTGGTGGTAACGCCATATTTCAGGCAATGGGCGCCGCCGGAATTCATGCCGATATTGCCGCCGATGGTGCAGGCGAGCTGCGAACTCGGATCAGGCGCGTAGAAGAAGCCGTCGGCCGAGACGGATTCGGAAATGTTGAGATTGGTGACACCCGCCTGAACGACGGCGACACGGTTCGGCAGATCGATTTCGAGAATGCTGTTCATCTTCGACAGGCCGAGCACGACGGCATCCTCCTGCGGAATGGCGCCGCCGGAAAGCGAAGTGCCGGCGCCGCGCGGCACGACGGGAATGCCGTAGCGGTGGCAATAGCGCATGATGGCCGCGACCTCGGCCGTGGTGCGCGGCAGGGCGACGGCGAGCGGCAGGCGGCGATAGGACACGAAGGCGTCGGTTTCGAACGGCACCAGCTCGCGCGCCTCATGAACCAGGCATTCCGGCGGCAGAAGATCGGCGAGATCGGCAACGATCCGGGCGCGGCGCGCCAGCACATCGGCGCGCGGGGCGAGAAACGGAATGGCGTCGGACATGGTGTCCTCCCTGACCCTGACGACCGGAAATCGCAGCGGCAAGATGACAGCGGGACGGGCCGCCAGCCTCTGCCGCCGGTGAACCGGCTTAGCACTTTCCCGAAAGTGGCGCAAATGCTAAGCACTTATGTCAAAAGGGAAAAAGTCTGAAAACCTTATGACCAATCTGGGTGATCTCGAAATCTTTGCCAAGGTCGTTTCGACGGGCAGCATGTCGCTCGCCGGGCGGGCCCTCGGCTTTTCGCCCGCGGTCGTCTCCAAGCGGATCAAACGGCTGGAGGACCGGCTCGGCACCCGGCTTCTGCAGCGCACGACGCGGCAGATCTCGCTGACGGAAGCCGGACAGGGTTTTTACGACCGTGTCCTCGGTATTCTCGCCGGGTTGGAGGAGGCTGAATTTTACATTTCCGGCCGCTCGGCGCAGATGCACGGCACGCTGAAGATCTCGGCGCCGACCTCCTTCGGCCGTATGCATATCGCGCCGCATTTGAAGAATTTCATGGAGGCGCATCCAGAGCTTGCCATTAACCTGGTGCTGACGGACGAATTCTCAGACATCGTCGGAGGCGGCTTCGATCTGGCGATCCGCATCGCCGAGTTGACGGATTCGAGCCTCGTTGCCCGGCGGCTGGCGCCGGTGCGACGGGTGCTCTGTGCCTCGTCGGACTATCTCGCTGCGCATGGCCAACCGGGGGACATCGAGGATCTGAAACACCACCGATGCCTTCCGGCGCACAACAACGACACGTGGCGGCTGATCGGGCCGGAGGGTGCGCTCAGCCTGCGACCGGAGGGCATGCTGATCACCAATTCCAGCGAAGTGATCCGCGAAGCGGTGATCGCAGGCCTTGGAATTGCCCTGCGCTCGACGTGGGATATCGGCAAGGAACTCAAGTCCGGCCGACTGGTGCAGGTGCTGCCGGCCTATGAGGGCTCACAGAATGTCGGCCTGTCGGCCGTCTATCCCAGCCGCCAGTTCCTGCCGGCCAAAGTGCGGCTGTTCATCGACTATCTGGCCGAGCTTTATGGTCCCGTCCCTTATTGGGAGCTCTGACGCAGATCCGCTGCCTCGGCTTAAAGCGCGCCGCGATCTTCTAGATCCGCTCGGCCCACGCTTTCAGTCTTGATTTCCCGACATGCTCTAACGCCAGAGATCGAGATAGGCGCTCGCCACCATCGCATCGATATCGGAGGGCACCGGCACCACGCAGGCTTCGGCACCGGCCTCGCCTTTCGCGATCCGCTCCAGGCAGCGGGCCTGAAGCGTGAAGCCGAGGTCCATCGACTCGGCGGAATTGCCGAGCGGCCGGGGACCGGCAAGGTTGGCCATATGGCCACGGCCAAGCACGTGGAACGAACGGCCATCCTTCAGATGGAAGGTCTCGATATGCTCGGCCTCATATCGGTCGATGCCGGCGACATCGGGATGGCGCCGAAAGGCTTCGACATCGATCTCCAGCGGAAAATGGCCGCCATTCATCAGGATCGCGCCATCCTTGAGAAGCGGCAGATCGGCCGCCGTCACAATAGCGGGAAAACCGGTGACGGTGATGAGGATATCGGCCGAGCGGATCGCGGCGTCGCGCAAGGGCGTCACGAAACCGTCGAGATGGGCTTCGAGCGTCGTCACCGGATCGATGTCGACAACGCTGACGGTGGAAAAAGCATTGCGAAAACAGGCGGCCGTGCCCTTGCCACAGGCGCCATAGCCGAAAACCGTCACCCGTTTGCCATTGGTGGAGCGATTGGTGAAGCGAAGAAAGCTCTCGAACAGGCTCTGACCGACCGCATGCCGGTTCTCGGCAAACTGCTTGATCGGGCTGTCGTTGATGACGAGGATCGGCATGTTCAGGCGTGCGCGCATCGGCAACAGCCGCGTGCGGCCGGACGTCGTCTCCTCGGTGCCGCCGAGAAGATTGGCGAAAGGCTTTTCCACGGCGATGGCGAAAAGATCGCCGCCATTATCGAGCAGCAGATCCGGCCTTTCGGCGATCACAGCTTCCAGGCTCTGGTGATGGGCCGCGGCATCGGTCGTCAGGGTCGCAAAGACAGTGATGCCCTGTGCGCGCAGGAACTCGACCGTCGAGGGCTGGGTGCTGTTGAGATTGCCGGTGCAAACGAGGCGCGCTCCGCCGGCACGAAGCGTCATGAGAAGCGCCACCGTCTTCGGCTCCAGATGGATGCCGGTGCCGATCGACAGGCCATCGAAAGGGCGCGTGCGCTCGAATTCCGCCGCTGTTGCCTTGAGCAGCCGACAGACGCTGCCGATCCAGTCGATGCGGGTTGCGGTGCTTTCCATCTTCTCTTCCTTTTTCCGTTTCCGCGCCTGTATTAGCGCAGCGGCAGTAAGGCGGACATGGACGTAATTCTGGCGCTGGAGCAGAAAAACTGCCCTTTCAGGCCGGTGTTCCGCAGCGAAGCAGCCAGGCGGACAAGGCCGCTAAGGCCGGCCGCTTGGCATCCGGCGTGCGGCAGCAGAGACTGTAACCCGACGGCCGGGAAATGAAGCCGAAGGGCGCGGCCAGTTGCCCACGTGCGAGGTCGTCCTCTATCGAGGCGCGCGGCGCAAGCGCGATGCCGAGCCCGGAGCGGGCAGCGGCGAGCGCCAGCAGCAGATCCTCGAATTCCTGCCGGCGGGAAAAGCTGACCGGCGGCGTGCCGCTTTCGGCGAACCAGTCGTCCCATAACCGCGGAACGCTGCGGCTGACGAGTTGCGTCAGAGCGCCCATCGCGCCGAGTCCTGCGGACAATGTCGCGGCAAGCGCCGGGATGGCGACGGGACCGAATTCGTCCTCCATGAAGCGCAGCGCGACAATTCCTGCAGCCGGCCGGTATTCGCCGCCCATGATCACCGCATCCAGTTCCGGGTGCATCTGCAGCGGCTCGGCCACGGCCATCGGCACGATGTCAATCAGAGTATCGCCGAGGCTTGCCTGCATATCCGCAACGCGCGGCATCAGCCACCAGACCGCGAAGGCGGAAGGCACGCCGAGGCGAATACGGCCAGGTGCGGCACCCTCGAAATCCAAAGCGGCCCGCTGCAGAATATCGAAAGCCGCGCTCGCAGCCTCGGCGAACGCGCTCGCCTCTGGTGTCGGGACCAGCCTGCGGCCGTCGCGCGTGAAAAGCTTCCGGCCGAAGTGATTCTCCAGCGTGGCAATCTGCTGGCGCACGGCGCCGCGCACCACGTTCAGCTCCTCGGAAGCCTTCAGAATGCTACCATGGCGGCAGACGGACACGAAGGCGCGGACGGCATTGAGGGGCGGGAGACGCATAATTACCACATTGGCAAAATGATAGGGGAACAATTCGTCCCGGCATTGATTAGGGGTCCGGACCGACTCATACTGTACACCTGTGCAATATGACGCATTCGAAACAGGCCGCGACGGATTTCTGAGCCTGCCCCAGCTCGATTTCCCCTAAAAACGGCGGCTAATCATGTTTTGGATCGCCCGCGGCTTTGGATTGCGTCAGGGTTCCGTGATACACGTATATGAGTGATTCCTAACAACCATGCAAAGGTGACCCGACAATTGACTCTTCTCGCCCGATTGGCATCCGATGTGCAACTGATGTTCCGGCGCCCGCCGCGACAGCAATATGGTGCCATCTGTTACCGGGTGAAGAAGAAAAGCGCTGAGGTCGAAGTTCTGCTGATGACGAGCCGCGACACCGGCCGCTGGGTCATTCCCAAGGGCTGGCCGATGAACGGTAAGTGCGCTCATGAGGTCGCCGCGCAGGAAGCCTTGGAAGAAGCCGGCGTACGCGGCGCGGCCGAGGCGGAAACGCTGGGTTTCTACACCTATCAGAAGGTGCTGCGTGACGGGGTGCAGGTCGTCTGCAAGGTGCAGGTCTATCCGCTTGAGGTTACCGACTTGGCGAAGAACTTCAAGGAAAAGGGCGAGCGCACCATCGAATGGGTCTCATGCGACGAGGCGGCCAGCCGCGTCCGCGAACCAGAACTTCGCAATCTCTTCCTCGCCTTCAAGCAAAAGATGACCGACAGACTCTCGGCCAAGGCGACGAAACAAATTCCGGTGGAATGAATCCTGCCATCTTGCACTGCTAGGAAAGCAGCGTAGAAGCAGATTTCATCCTTCAGGAAAATGAATGCCGCCCCGTCCCGCAGTTCTGACGAAACGCACGCTCGACAAGGACCTCGATAAGATTACCTATGTCGAGGACGCGGCGAAGCATGTTGCGCGGCGGCTGGTGGCGCCTGGGCTCGGGCTGATTTTCGTCGGCATCGTCATGCTCTTTGCAGGCGTCTACGTCTTCGACCGTCCGGGCGCCGTGCTCGTCGTGGCGGCAGCGGCCCTTGCCGGCTACATGGCGATGAATATCGGCGCCAATGACGTGACCAACAATGTCGGTGCGGCCGTAGGCGCACGCGCCATGACGATGGGCCAGGCGCTTGTCATCGCTGCGATCTTCGAGGTCTTAGGCGCTACGATCGCGGGCGGCGAAGTGGTCAAGACGATTTCCTCCGACATCGTCGATGCCGGCCAGGTGTCGCCGGCGGTGCTCGGCTGGATCATGATGGCGGCGCTGACCGCCGCAGCCCTTTGGATCAACCTTGCAACCTGGATGAATGCGCCGGTTTCCACCACGCATGCGATCGTCGGCGCAGTGATCGGGGCCGGCATCTCAGCTGTGGGGCCGGAGGCGGTGAATTGGCGGGTGATGTTTGAGATCACCTCGAGCTGGATCACCTCGCCGCTGCTCGGCGGACTGATCGCGGCCGGTCTGCTCTATCTCGTCAAGACCCTCATCATCTATCGCGACGACAAAATCGCAGCGGCGCGGCGCTGGGTGCCGGTGTTGGTCGCGACGATGGCCGGCGGCTTCATGGCCTATATGCTGCTGCAGCTGTCGCCGATCGGCAGATTTCCGCCCTTCACCGTCATTCTGATCGGAATCGGCATGGGGCTGGTGAGCTGGCTTGCCGTTCGGCCGCTCGTCCTCGCCCAGGCGCGGGATCTCGAAAACCGCAACAGCTCACTGCGGGTGCTGTTCCGGCTGCCGCTGATCGGCTCGGCGGCGCTGCTGTCATTCGCGCATGGCGCAAACGACGTTTCCAACGCAGTCGGGCCGCTTTCGGCGATCGTCCATTCGGTGGGTATCGGCGGCGACGGCGTCGGCCATCCGCCCCTCTGGGTAATGCTGATCGGCGCCTTCGGCATCTCCGTCGGCCTGCTGCTCTTCGGGCCGCGCCTCATCCGCCTCGTCGGCGAAGAGATCACCAAGCTCAACCCGATGCGCGCCTATTGCGTCGCGCTGTCGACCGCCTTCACCGTCATAGTCGCCTCCTGGCTCGGCCTGCCGGTCAGCACCACGCATATTGCCGTCGGCGCCGTCTTCGGCGTCGGCTTCTTCCGCGAATGGTACACCCGCCGTTCCAAGCGCCGCATCGCCTATATCAGGCGCAAGGCCGAGAGCTGGGAACTGGATGAACCGGAGGAGCCGAATATTCATGAACGGCGGCGGCGCTACCTTGTGCGCCGCTCACATTTCATGACGATCATCGCGGCCTGGATCATCACCGTCCCGGTATCGGGGGCGCTTGCGGCGATGATTTATTGGGTTATGTTCGCGCTCTTCATCTGAGGCTCCAGGTTTTTCGAATGCGCGCCAATTTCCGCATGCAACGGCTTTTCGTCGACGCGCCCCTTTCCAGCGGCGCCGTCGTGGAGGCGAATGCCGATCAGTTCAACTATCTCGCCAATGTGCTGAGAATGGAGAACGCTGCGGAGATCCTGCTCTTCAACGGCCGGGACGGCGAGTGGAAGGCCTCCCTTTCCTTCCCCACGCGCAAACGCATCCAGCTGACGGCGATCGAGCAGACGCGGCCACAGCCGGCGCCTTGCGACCTGCATTATCTGTTCGCGCCGCTCAAAGTCGGCCGCATGGATTATCTCGTGCAGAAGGCTGTCGAAATGGGCGCCGGCTTGCTGCAGCCCGTCATGACCCAGCACGTGCAGGGCAAAATCACCAATCTCGACAAACTGCGTGCCAATGTCGTCGAGGCGGCGGAGCAATGCGGCGTTCTCGGCATCCCTGATGTGGCGGAACCAGTGAGACTTTTCGATCTGCTCGACCATTGGCCGAGCGAGCGGCGCATCATCTATTGCGACGAGGGCGATGCCGGGCAAAACCCGCTGCCGGTGCTGGCAGCCATCCAGGAAAGGCATCTCGCTCTGCTCGTCGGGCCGGAAGGCGGCTTTTCGGAAGAAGAGCGGGCGCGGCTTCGAAGCCTCGATTTCGTCACCGCCATTCCGCTCGGGCCGCGCATCCTCAGGGCAGATACGGCGGCCGTTGCGGCGCTGGCGGTGGTCCAGGCGGCGATCGGCGACTGGACGTGACCGGGAAAACGGTTGAAGGGGAAATCACTGCTGTTTTTTTGATGCGTCGTTGAAAGAATTTCACTTGCAACAAACGTGGCTTGGGTCCTAATCACCTTCCAATTGCCCGCCCCCTGGGCGCTTTCTTGAATACAGGTACCCCGCATGGCCCGCGACACTACCGACCAGACGCCGCTCTCTTCGGTTCAGGATCTGACCGATTACATCGCCGCGGGCAACAAGCCGCGGGAGCGCTTCCGGATCGGCACCGAACATGAGAAGTTCGCCTTCTTCCGCGCCGACAACAGCCCGGTTCCCTATTTTGGCGATGCGAGCATTTCTGCCCTGCTCACCGGCCTGCAGAAAAAGAGCGGCTGGGAGCCGATCGTGGACGGCGGCAACATCATCGGCCTTGCCGAACAGAACGGCATGGGCGCGATCTCGATCGAACCCGGCGGCCAGTTCGAACTCTCCGGCGCGCCGCTGGAAACGATCCACCAGACCTGCAAGGAATCGAACCAGCACCTGGCGACGCTGCGCGAGATCGCCGAGCCGATGGGCATCCGCTTCCTCGGCATCGGCGGCAGTCCGAAATGGACCTATGCCGAGACTCCGCAGATGCCGAAATCGCGCTACGAGATCATGACCCGCTATATGCCGAAGGTCGGCACCAAGGGTCTCGACATGATGTATCGCACCTGCACGATCCAGGTGAATCTCGATTTCTCCTCGGAAGACGACATGCGCAAGAAGATGCGTGTCTCGATGAAGCTGCAATCGCTGGCGACTGCGCTGTTTGCCTCCTCGCCCTTCACGGAAGGCAAGCCGAACGGTTTGCTTTCCTGGCGTGGCGATATCTGGCGCGATGTCGACAACCGACGCGCCGGCCTGCTCGACTTCACCTTCCGCGACGACTTCGGTTTCCGCGATTACGCCGAATGGGCGCTCGACGTGCCGATGTATTTCATCGTCCGCAACGGGCGCTATCACGACTGTACGCACGTCACCTTCCGTCAGTTCATGAATGGTGCATTGAAGGGCGAGGTCGCCGATCCGGAGCCGACGATGGGCGACTGGACGAACCATCTTTCGACGCTCTTCCCCGACGTGCGGCTGAAACGTTTCCTCGAAATGCGCGGTGCCGACGGCGGCCCGTGGCGGCGCATCTGTGCACTGCCGGCCTTCTGGGTCGGCCTGCTCTATGAAGATGCAGCCCTCGAGGCAGCCGACCAGCTGACCAAGGATTGGAGCTTTGCCGAGGTCAGCGCCCTGCGCAACGCCGTTCCGGCCGAAGGGCTGCAGGCTGAATTTCACGGGCACTCGCTTCTCGAGACGGCGCGCGAGGTGTTGGGCATATCGAGGGCCGGCCTCAAAGCCCGCGGCAAGCTCAACGGCGAAGGGCAGGACGAGAGCATCTTCCTGGCGCCGCTCGACGAAGTGCTCGCCAAGAAGGCAACGCTCGCCGAGGATCTGCTGTCGCTCTATCACGGCCGCTGGCAGCTTTCCGTCGAGCCGGTCTTCGAGGACTACCAGTATTAGGTTTGCCGCACCGGCACTCTCCAGCTCGGATACCTCACTCCGCGCCTTTGCCGGAACAGCTTTAAGTTCTTATGGCAAAAAGCCGTTTGCACATTACCTTTTCCGGATATAGTGGCGTTACACGCGTCACGACTCGGGGAAAGGGACCTCCATGCTGCCACTCTTCGACATGATGATGCAGGCGCAGAACGGCGCAGCGATGGAAGCGGTCGCCCGTCAATTCAACCTGGCGCAGGAGCAGGCAACGAAGGCCATGGCGGCGCTGATGCCGGCCTTTTCCGCCGGCCTGAAGCGCAGCACCAGTAATCCTTACGATTTCGTCGGATTGATGCAGGCCGTCGCCTCCGGCAATTACGCACGTTATTTCGAAGATATGAGCCGGGCTTTCACGCCCGAGGGCATTTCCGACGGCAACAATATCCTCGCCCAGCTCTTCGGCTCCAAAGAGGTTTCGCGGGCGATCGCAGCCCAGGCCGCCCAGATGACCGGGATCGGGCAGGAAATCTACAAACAGATGCTGCCGGTGCTGGCAGATACGCTGATGGGCGGGCTCTTCAAGCAAACGACCGGTCAGATGGCCGCGCCCGTCAATCCCTTCGTCAACACGGCGATGGGCGAGACCATCCAGAAATGGCTGGAAAGCACGGGCTTCGCACCGAAGCCAAAGACTGCTCCTGAAGCCAGCATCTTCGACAACCCGTTCACGCAAGCGATGCAGACGATGTTTTCGGCACCGAAGCCCGAACCGGCGCCTCAACCCAACCCCTTCCTCGACAATCCCTTCGCCAAGGCTTTCCAGGAGATGATGGCCGGCCTCAGCCAGCAGCCGGCGGCCCAAAAGCCGGCAGCGAAGACGCAGGCAGCGCCGAAGGAAGAGCAAAAACTCAATGCCGAGAGCTATGCCGAAATGCTGAACGCCATGTTCGACAGCGGGCTGGAGGTGCAGAAGAGCTATCAGAGGAATCTGGAGGCGATCTTCGAAACCTACCGGCCGAAGCCTTCGTCAGAGACCTAACGCGCGTCGCGTCCAGCCAACATCCGGCACGCATAAAAAGACCCGGCGATGGCTGGGAAAGCCGATCACCGGGTCAAGCGGCAGGGCTATTGGCTATCACCCTGCGGGGAAACTCGCGCTCCTACTCGTCGGAGGAGCGGAAGAACTGCAGGCGCCAACGATTACGCGCCGAGCGCGTCAGATGTTCCGACGGGTCCTCAAAAAAAGTCGAGGCCAGGAACGCCGAGGTCAGGTCGGCCCGAGTGAGGCCGATGTCCCTCAGCTGCGCGTCGTTCAGATCATGCAGCGCGTTGATCTCCATGCGATTGCGGAACACGCGAAAGAGGAAGGTCAACGGCGCAAGGCCTGCCGCCAGACGCTGGTAAAACGTCGGGGTAAGCTTACCGCAGTCGAGTTCTAGTGTCCGGTCTGTCGTGTGCATCGAACTCTCCTTTCTTTCGGGGCACGCAACAACCCACCCCTGCCGCGAGGTCGTGCGGAAGGGAGCAGGCTGGATTCGGCACTGCTTAATTCCTTAAATCGGAATTGATTTAAGGATAAAATTATGCAGCCACTCAAAATGCTACAGCGTCCTTTTGCGCGTCTGAAAAGACGCGCGGCGCTGTAGGACAGGCAGGGTGTCTGTCCTTCACTTTGCTTGATTTGCATCTCGAAGATGCCAAAGACCTATTGATCAGTCCAACGAATGTTTCTAATGATTATCATCAGCTATCTTTATAGGTGAACCCATGTCCGCGCCTCTTGATCTCGACCAGTTGCAGACTTTCATCGCCATCGTCGATTCCGGCAGCTTCACCAAGGCCGCCGACAGGGTCTACAAGACCCAATCCGCCGTCTCCATGCAGATGCGCCGTCTCGAAGAGCGCATCGGCAAGCAGCTGTTCATCAAGGACGGCCGCGGTAACCGGCTGACGGTCGAGGGGGAAAAACTGCTCAATTACGCCCGCCGCATCATCCGCCTCAACAATGAGGCGATCGCCGCCTTCGACGACAACAGGCTGGAGGGGACGCTGCGCATCGGTACGCCGGATGATTATGCCGACCGCTATATGCCTGAAATCATCGGCCGCTTTGCCAAGACCCATCCGAACGTCGAGCTCTACATCGTCTGCGAGCCCTCGGTGGATCTCGCCGAGCGCATGCACAAGGGTGAGCTCGACATCGCGCTCGTCACCCACAATCCGCGCGAGCGCATGTCCGATGTGGTGAGAACCGAGCCGCTCTGCTGGGTCGGCTCGGCCAACCATCCGATCCGCGACGACGCGCCGGTGCCGCTTGCCGTCGGCCGCCGCGACTGCCAATGGCGCCAGCTCGCCTGCTCGGCTCTCGATGCCGTCGGCCGCGAGCACCAGATCCTGTTCACCAGCTGGTCCTGCACCGTCGTCGCCGCGGCGGTGCTGGCCGGCATGGCGGTCTCGGTCATGCCGGAATCGGCGCTGCGGACGGGCATGAAGGTGCTAAGCCAGGCCGACGGTTTCCCGGCGCTGCCGCCGGTGCAGATCGGCATCATGAAGCGGCCAGGCGTCTCGCTGTCGCTGATGAACGCGATTACGGCGCATATCACTGCCTGCCTCGACAACATCACGCCGGCTGTCGTCGACGACGGTCTGGACGCGGATGTCAAATCGGCTCAGGCGCGGCTTTACCCGCGGCCGAGGGCCGCCAACATGGTGCCGAGCTGGTAGAAAGGCTCAGGCGGCGCTGGCTGCAAAAAGGGAGGCGCGGATGACGCGCTTCCACTCGCCGAGCATGCGCCGCGCTATGGTCTCTTCGCTGACAGCGGCAAGCCGGACGACGGCGCCGATCAGGTGGCTGAAAAGGTAAGTGCGCGCGAACATTTCCTCGTCGCAAAGGTCGGGAGCCAACCTGCTTACGGCGTCATGAAAGATACCGGCGACGCGACCGCTATGCTCGATGTTCAGCCGAAGCAGATCCTGATCGGTTTCGGTTCCCATCCAGACGCCGCGATAGACGGGATCGTCGCGATAAGATTCGTAATACCAGTCGATGGTGGCGCAGACGCGATCGAGGGCCTGATCGAGTGACTGCACATCGCTGAACATCGCCGCCGTCTTCGCCTGGATCGCCGAAGCGTGCTGGTCGAACAGGGCTTTTACGATCGCCGCCTTCTCGGGAAAATACTGGTAAACCGAGCCGATCGGCACCTTGGCGGCGATCGCGAGTTCCGTCATCCGCATGGCGCTGACGCCCTTTTTGGCGATGATCTTGGCGGCGGCGGCGAGGATAAGATCCAGCCTCTGGATACTGCGCTCCTGCTTCGGCTGCCTGCGCAAGCCGATGCGATCCATGCTTTCCGCGCCCATGTCGTTCCCATTCTTATTGTTTCGCGGAGGAGCTATCTGCCACCACCGCATCGAGCGGATATGACATTGCAGGCCTTCATCAGCGGTAAATGGAAAAGTTCACATTTTAACGACCGGCAAAAGCCTGTGAAATCAAGCCCTCGCAGCATATCGCGCTAATTGACGGGGATTGAAAAGACTTCGAAAGGTTGTGTGAGAACAGGGATAAGCGGCGGACCTACCTTGGTACAGGCGCGCGTTCGGTCAGGTGCGATCGACGCAAGTCAGTCCATCGCCATCCACACAGCGAGCCAGACCCACAGGACAGCGAGCACAAGGTAGCCTGCCGCAAAAAGAGGACTGCGATAGCGCATTTCATTGCTGGTGACGTGAACGGCGGCGTGAGCATAACGCAGCGCGACGAAGATCCACGCAAGACTGACGGTGAAGATGTTGTCGGCCTGCGTGATATAAAGGAGAATGCTGCAGGCATAGAAGAGCACCGGCAGTTCGAACTGGTTGGCGAGAGCGTTCTTCACAACGAGGCTTTCGACCGGCTCGCCGCGATTTTCTCGGTAATCCGACCGAGCGACTTTTCCGGCTCGGACCATTTTCTTTCGCCTCAAGCCAAGAAGCCCGTAGAGACCATAGACCAGGGCCACATGGGCAAGGAGTGGCCAGAAGATTTCATAGCTGGTCATGATCGCCACTTCCTTTCCACTTTCGTATGTCATCGGCAGCATTAGCGGAAAGGATAAGCGGGTGCCAGCGGCTCGCCGCCGGCATCCGCAAACCCGATATCGTCTTCACACCTGGGCGCTGCCGCCATCGACGAAGAGTTCGGCACCGGTGACGAAGCTGGAATCCTCCGAAGCGAGGAAGAGTGCGGCAGCGGCAACTTCCTCGGCACGGCCGACCCTGCCCATTGGCACCTGGGCCGCCAGGACGTCAAGCAGGCCCTGCTGTTGCACTGGGTCCTTACCCGCCAATTCGACCAGTCCGGTCGTTTCCGTCGGGCCAGGGCTAAGCGTGTTGACCCGAATCCCGCGATCCTTCAAGTCGAGGATCCAGTTGCGCGCAAAACTGCGCAGAGCGGCTTTCGATGCAGCGTAAACGCTGAAGGCAGGTGTCCCGGTCGAGCCTGCTGTCGATCCTGTCAGGATGATCGATGATCCTGCCGAAAGCAGTGGCAAGGCCTTCTGCACCGTAAAGAGAACTCCCTTCACGTTCCGATCGAACGTGTCGTCATACTGCTCTTCGGTAATTTCGCCGAGGGGCAACATGGAGCCGCCACCCGCGTTGACGAAGAGCACGTCGACTTTCCCAGCTTCTGCCTTCACCCGTTCATAGAGGCGGTCGAGGTCGGATGGATTGGCTGAGTCAGCCTGAATTCCCACAACCCCGCCGCCGATCTCAGCGACTGCCGCATCGAGAACGTCCTTGCGACGGCCCGTGATGAAAACCCGTGCGCCCTCAGCGACGAAGCGCCTGGCCGTTGCAAGGCCAATGCCAGACGTGGCGCCGGTGATAACCGCAATCTTCGCATTCAATCGTTGGGTCATTTGTCGTCTCCTTTGGTTCGACTGAAGCTGAGATATGGACGGGGGCATTCTTTCGGAATAGAAAGAATTGAAAGCTATTGTTTCAGGAATGAAATGAACAAGTTTCCCGATTTCGAGGGTCTGGCGATGTTTGCGAAGGTCGCCGAAGAGCGTTCTTTCCTTCGGGCTGCACAGACGCTCGGCGTGTCAGTGCCGACCGTTTCGCGCGCCGTGAGCCGTCTTGAGCACAGGCTGGGGGCAAGGCTCTTTAACCGCACCTCTCGGCAGCTCGCGTTGACTGAATTCGGCCTGCGACTGGTCGACAGCGCCGCACGAATCTATGCGGAAGCCGAGATGGCAGAGGACACTGCCAGGGAGATTGCCACCCGGCCGAAGGGGCTCATCAGGCTTGCCGCACCGATGGCCTTCGGGACACGCTGGCTGGCGCCGGTCCTGCCTGAGTTTTTCGAGCTCTTTCCGGAGATTTCGATCGACCTGCACATGAGCGATGCCGTCGTCGATATCGTAGGAGAAGGCTTTGATGCGGCGCTCAGAATCGCGGTGCTGCCGGATTCGTCATTGGTCGCGCGCAGGCTGACGCCGGTGGATCGCTTCATTCTCGCTGCACCCGCATATCTCGATCGGTACGGCGTGCCGGAACATCCGAGCGAACTAGCGGCTCATCATTGCCTCGGATACTCCTACAGGGCGCGGCAGGATGTCTGGCGCCTGCGCAACAGTGAAGGTAAGGAGGAGGTCATCGTACCAAGTGGCTCTCTCAAGGCCACCAATTCGCAAGCTTTGGTGCCAATGGCGCTACGCGGCCTCGGGATCATCGAGCTACCCGAGTTTCTCGCACATGACTATCTCATAGACGGCCGGCTGAAGCCGATCCTTCCCGGCTGGACGCTGCCAACAGGCGCAGTGTATTTCGTCACACCTTCTGCTCGCAACCGGCCAGCGAAGGTCGAGGTCCTTTCCGATTTCATGATGGCGAGACTGTCAAATCCGGTTTGGCGGCGAAAGAGCTGATGCCGCTTCAGTCCTGGCCTGTCGACAGCCAACGGGCGACGGCAAGCCGGGCGGCGACGATGAAGCAGATAGCGAGGCTTGCGAATTTCAACCGCGTCATCCACGGCAGCACGTGCATTGCAGGACCTGCAGATGCGCCGTTGCCGAAAGCAATCAGGCTGGAAATGTTCTCGCCGTAGTCCGAGATGCCGTAGATGAAAGGCAGCAGATAGATCGCCTTGGCTATGAGCGGATGAAGTGACCGGCCGAACCACGAGCCGACGGGGCCGAGCCTCACGAAGACAAGGAACAGCAGCGTCGTGAGCAATGCCGGAAACATCAGCTCCGGCCCGAAATACATGGCGCTGAGCAATTTGGCCGCCGTCTCGTTTTCATCGAGCAGCTTCTGCATGTGGAAGACGGCCGATTCGTCGTAACCGGCGAAATAGGTGTCGAGTACCGCCTGCCCGGTTTCGTGCTTGAAAGGCACGACGAAGCCGAAGGTCGTCCAGGCGAGCACGGCAAGACAAAGGGCGGCGAGCAGCGCAACGATCCAGAGCGGAATTGCGCTGCCCGCCTTCATGATCAGAGGCCGGCGCCCGGATAGTTCGGGCTCTCGCGGGTGATCGTCACGTCATGGGCGTGGCTTTCGCGAAGGCCGGCGCCGGAGATGCGCACGAAGGTGGCGCGCTCTTGGAAATCCTTCAGGTCCTTGCCGCCGACATAACCCATGGCGGCCTTGAGACCGCCGGCGAGCTGGTGGACGACGGCCGAGACCGGTCCCTTGTAGGGCACCTGACCCTCGATGCCCTCCGGGACGAGCTTCAGCGTGTCGCGCACCTCAGCCTGGAAATAGCGGTCAGCCGAGCCACGGGCCATGGCGCCGACGGAGCCCATGCCGCGATAGGCCTTGAAGGAACGGCCCTGGTAAAGATAGACCTCGCCCGGGCTCTCATCGGTGCCGGCGAGCAGCGAGCCGATCATGACGGCGGAGGCGCCGGCGGCGATTGCCTTGGCAAGGTCTCCGGAGAATTTGATGCCGCCATCGGCGATAACGGGCACATCCTGATCCTGGGCGGCCTGGACGGCCGACATAATGGCGGCGAGTTGGGGAACGCCGACGCCGGCGACAATGCGCGTCGTGCAGATCGAACCCGGGCCGATGCCAACCTTGACGGCGTCCGCACCGGCATCGATCAGCGCCCTGGTGCCGTCATAGGTTGCGACGTTGCCGGCCATGATCCTGACCGAGTTGGAAAGCTTCTTGACGCGGGTCACGGCATCGAGGACGCGCTGCGAATGGCCATGGGCGGTATCGACGACCAGGAGGTCGACGCCGGCCTCGATCAGCCGTTCGGCGCGCTCCAAGCCGTCGTCGCCGACGCTGATGGCGGCGGCGGCGCGAAGCCGGCCCTGCGCATCCTTGGAGGCGTTCGGGTTCAGCTGCGACTTCTCGATATCCTTGACGGTGATGAGGCCGACGCAGCGGCCTTCGGCGTCGACGACCAGCAGCTTCTCGATGCGATGCGAATGCAGCAGGCGCTTGGCCTCCTGCTGATCGACGCTCTCCTTGACGGTGACCAGATTGTCCTTGGTCATCAGTTCATGGATCTTCTGCTCCGGATCCGAGGCGAAGCGGACGTCGCGGTTGGTGAGGATGCCGACGAGGCGGCCGGACTTCTCGACGACCGGGATGCCGGAGATGCCATGCGATTTCATCAGGGAGAGCGCTTCGGCAAGCTTCGCTTCCGGGCCGATGGTGACGGGGTTGACCACCATGCCGCTTTCGAACTTCTTCACCTGGCGGACCTCTTCGGCCTGCTCGATCGGCGTCAGGTTGCGGTGGATGACGCCGAGGCCGCCCGCCTGGGCCATGGCAATCGCCAGCCGGCTTTCGGTGACGGTATCCATGGCTGAAGAGAGGATCGGGATGTTGAGATCGAAGTCGCGGGCGATGCGGGTGGCGATGTTCGTCTGGCCGGGCATGACCTCGGAGTGCCCCGGCTGCAGCAGCACGTCGTCGAAGGTAAGCGCGTCCGCGCCGGTTGCCGTTTCAATGATGCGTGCCATGGCCAAATTCCTTCGTTTAAGAAAATGCAACCGGCCCCGGAAACGAATCGTCCGCCCCGGCGGTGTGCATGAGTTGCTTGGAAGTTGGCGAGGGCTGGTAACACGTCTATGACAGGAAGGAAATAGCAAAAAGCCCGGTACATCGGCCGGGCTCGTCATGGGTGCCATGCACGGAGAGCAATTCCCAGCTAAATCGCGAAGCAGGTTTGCCGGAAATCGCGCCAAACAAGGGGATCGAGCGGTTCCTCCTTCGGTGAAAGCTGAACCGCCCTGGATCAAATGTCGAACTGATAGGTCTTCGGCACGAAACGATAGCCGCCATCCTGCTTCTCGGCGAAACCGACCGCCGGGAAAGGCATGTGGTAACCGAGGAAGGCGATCTTCTCGGTGGCGATCATGTCGAAAACCTTGCGGCGGCTGGCTGCCGCTTGTGCCTTGTCCATATCGAAGCGCACTTCCCAATCCGGGCGCAGCAGCGACAGAATATAATGGTTGGCCGTATCGCCGGTCAGCACCAGGCGTTTACCCTCGGATTCAACATGGAACACCATGTGGCCCGGGCTGTGACCGGCTGCCAGCATCGCTGTCATGCCGGGCGCAACGCTGTCACCGTCTTTGATGAAGGTGGCTTTTTCGACGAGCGGCGTCACGTTGGCGAGCACGGCTTTGTGGCCGCCTTCGGCGGGCGTACCTTCGCGTGATTTGTTCGACCAAAAGTCATATTCCGCCTGGCCGATGACATAGCGGGCATTCTTGAAGGCAGCTGCGGCATTTTCCGTCAGGCCGCCGATATGATCGCCGTGCAGATGGGTGAGCGCCACGACGGTGACGTCGTCGGCTGAATATCCTGCGGCTTTCAAGCCTTCGGCAAGGCGGCCGGCGCCGCGCACCCGCCCGGCTGCACCGAAGCCGGTATCGACAAGAATGACATCCGAGCCGGTATCGATGAGGGCAGGCGAATATCCGTTGAGAAATTTATCTGCCGGCAGGAAGTTTGCGGTCAGCAATGCCTTGACCGTTTCGGGGTCCTGATTGGTGCCGAAGGTTTCATGGGGCTTTTCGGAGATGTTGATGCCGTCGCGCACGACGGTAACCTTGTAGGAACCAAGCTTGAATTGATCGATTTCGGGCAAAGGCGCTGCATCCATAGTGCTGCTTTCTCCAGTCACGGCCGCTTCGGCCTTCTCTCTTAAAATCATCGGCGCCGCCAAGAGTCCGAGGCTTGCGACAAAAAGCGTGCGCCGCTTTATATGCGTTGAGATTGCCATATCCACTCCCCTTTGATGCGCAGTGTGCCGCCGCGCTGCCCCGACGATGTGTCTGCCCGGATTTTCTGTCCGGAACATCTGCCAATCTTGATAGGGAAGGTTTTCGTGCAAGCCATCTCACGCAGACGTGAACCAAACGTGCGATCGAAGCAGATTGAAGGATTGGCAGGCCCTGGAACTGGGTCTACACAGCAAGTGCCTTTCCTGCTCCGATCCGCAGCCTATCAAGGCTCCCGCCTATGAACCGCATCGTCCCGCTGATCCTTGCCTTCGCTCTCTTCATGGAGCAGATGGACTCCACCGTGATTTCGACCGCGCTCCCGGCAATCGCCAGGGATCTCAATGTCGGGGCGATCACGCTGAAGCTGGCGCTGACCTCCTACATGGTGGCGCTGGCGGTGTTCATCCCGGTCAGCGGCTGGATGGCCGACAGGTTCGGCGCCAAGAAGATCTTCCGCCTTGCCATCTCGGTCTTCGTCATTGGCTCGATCTTCTGCGCCGTCTCCTCCAATCTCGTCGAATTCGTTTTCGCCCGGTTCCTGCAGGGCATGGGCGGCGCGATGATGACGCCGGTCGGCCGTCTCGTCCTGGTGCGCACCACGCAGCGCAGCGACCTTGTCTCCGCCATGGCGCTGCTCACCATTCCCGCCCTTGTCGGCCCGCTCACCGGCCCGCCGCTCGGCGGCTTCATCACCACCTATTTCAGCTGGCACTGGATCTTCCTGATCAACGTGCCGGTCGGCATCGCCGGTATATGGCTTGCGACGATCTTCCTGCCGGAGGTGGAAGCAATGGCGCCGCCGAAGCTCGATTTCACGGGCTTCGTGCTGACCTCGCTTTCAGCCGCGGGCGTCGTCTTCGGCCTGTCGGTGGTCAGCCTGCCGGCCCTGCCGCCGATCATCGGCATCAGCGCGACCTTGGTCGGCCTTGGCTGCGGCGTCCTCTACATCAGCCATGCGAAGCGCCACCCGGCGCCGATCCTCAACCTCAATCTGTTCAAAAATCCGACGTTCCGGGCTTCGACCATGGGCGGCAATCTCTTTCGAATCTGCGTCGGCGCCATGCCGTTCCTGACACCGCTGATGCTGCAGCTCGGCTTCGGGCTGACGCCGTTCCAATCCGGTCTCATCACCTTTGCCGGAGCGATCGGGGCGATCACCACAAAGTTCATGGCCAAGCGCGTTTTCGCCGCCACCGGCTTTCGCACGACGCTGATCGGCGCCGCCATGGTGACGACGCTCGTGACTATCGTCACCGGCCTCTTCACGCCGGCAACGCCGCATCTCGTCATTATCGGCGTGCTGCTTCTCGGCGGCTTCTCCCGCTCCTTCATGTTCACCGGCGTCAATGCGCTTGCCTTCGCCGATATCAACGATGCCGAAGCCAGCCAGGCGACATCGATGAGCTCCGTCATGCAGCAGGTCAGCTTGGCGCTCGGCGTCGCGGTGGCGGCCGCAATATTGGAGACCTCGATCTATGTCAGGGGCGAGGCGCTTGATGTGGCCGATTTCCACCTGGCTTTCTATATCATTGCCGGACTGACGGTGATTGCGACCATTCCCTTCATCCGCATGGATCGCAATGCAGGCGCGCTCGTTTCCGGCCACCGCTCGAGACGCGTGGCGGCATCTGCGATCGAGGCCGAGCAGCAAGCAGTGAAATGAGCTTCCTATTCAGGGCTCTCGCAGACGGCAGAGAGTTTGTTGCCGTCGAGATCGCGGACATAGGCGGCGTAGAAATGGGCATGGTAGGAGCGCAGACCCGGCCCGCCTTCATCAGCGGCGCCTGCCGCAATAGCCGCCGCATGGAAGGCATCGACGGCTGCCCGCGTTTCGGCTGTGAATGCGACCATGGCGCCATTGCCTGATGTGGCCCGCCGGCGATTGAAGGGCGTCACCACCCAGAAGCGGCAGCGCGTATCGCCCGCGGCGGAATAGCCGATTTCCTCCTGCGAAAAATGCTGGCGACGATAGCCGAGCACCGACAGAACGGCATCGTAAAAATGCCCGGCGCGGTCGAGGTCGTTGGTTCCGAGGGTGACGTAAAGAAGCATGGGATCATCATCGGTCGGGATCGCCCCGAGATCAAGCTTGCTCTGCGTCAGCTTCCGCCTTTCGGCCTTTGAAGCCCTTGGCGAGCAGGAACATCTCGACAGATTCGGCGCGTGACGAGTTCGGCTTGACATGGACGACCTGGCGGAAGTTCTGCTTCAGCATGGCAAGCAGATCACGCTCGGTACCGCCCTGGAAGGTCTTGGTGAGGAAATGCCCGCCTTCCCCAAGCACCTCGATGGCGAAATGGGCCGCGACTTCGCACAAATGCATGGTGCGCAGGTGATCGGTGCGATGGTGGCCAGTGGTCGGCGCAGCCATATCGGAAATGACGAGATCGGGCGTGCCGCCGACAGCCTCCATCAGCTTTTCCGGCGCACTGGGGTCGAGGAAATCGAGCTGCAGGATCTTGACGCCGGGAAGCTGGGCCATTTCGAGGAAATCGATCGCGGCCACACGCACGTCCTCATCCGTCGAACCGGTGACTTTGGCGGCGATCTGCGACCAGCTGCCGGGAGCCGCCCCCAGGTCGATGATTCGCCTGGCGCCGCGCAGGATGTGGTATTTCTCGTCGATCTCGAGGAGCTTGAAGGCGGCGCGGGCGCGATAGCCTTCGAGCTGGGCGCGCTGCACATAGGGATCGTTGATGTGGCGCTGCAGCCATTGGCGGGAGGATGCCTTCATCTTCTTGTTCTTGACGCGCTGACCGAGCTTGCGGCCGGTGCGGTTTCCCGCGATCGGTGCCTTTGTCATGCCCTTCCCCTTATTTCGCCCGCTGGCCCCGGCGGTTGCGGTTTCGCCGCCACACGCCGTCGTCGGCCATCATGTCGGTGAGCAGGCCTTCCCTCAAGCCGCGATCGGCAACGCGCATGCGCGGGCTCGGCCAGCGGCGGCGGATCGCCTCGAGGATGGCGCAACCAGCCAGCACGAGATCGGCCCGGTCCGGCCCGATGCAGGGATTGGCGGCGCGGCTTTCGAAATCCCACGAGAGGAGCTTTGCCTGCATGGCGGAAACCTCGTCATCCGAGAGCCAGATGCCATCGACCTTGCGCCGGTCGTAACGCGGCAGGTCGAGATGGACGCCCGCAAGCGTCGTCACCGTGCCCGACGTGCCGATGAGGTGAAAATCGCCGGTCTCAGCGATCTCGATCTCCGGGCAATCGAAGCATCCGAGCATGGCCTCGACCTCGCGCACCATGCCTTCGAATAGTTCCGGCGTGACGTCGCGCCCGCCGTGACGTTCCGACAGCGTCACAACGCCGACCGGCAGCGAGGTCCAGTGGGTGATGTGATTGGCGAGCCGGCTGAAGCGACTATCGCCGATACGGATGACGGCGATCTCCGATGAGCCGCCGCCAATATCGAAGAGGACGACGGAACGGGTCTCGCGGCCGACAAGCGAGGAGCAGCCGGAGACCGCAAGCCGCGCCTCGGTTTCCCGGTCGATGATCTCAAGCTCGAGGCCGGTTTCGGCAACGACGCGTCCGAGGAATTCCGCACCATTGACCGCCTGACGGCAGGCTTCGGTGGCGATCAGCCGCATGCGGCGGATCTCCCGGTTCCTGAGCTTGCCGGCGCAGATCCTCAGCGCCTCGATCGCCCTTTCCATCGCCTCGTCAGAGAGACGGCCGCTGGCGGCAAGACCCTCGCCGAGACGTACGATGCGGGAAAAGGCATCGACGACGCGGAACTGACCCGGCCGGGTCGGCTGGGCAATGAGCAGGCGGCAATTATTGGTGCCGAGATCGAGCGCGGCATAGAGTTCTTCCGGCCATGCGTGCTCGCCAGCCTGGCGATCCCCCTGGTGACCGTTGCTCTCCTGGCGACCTTTGCGGCCGGCGGCCGCGCCGTTCTGCATCTCGCGCAGGATGGCACTGCGCGCCGTCTCTTCGACGCGGATTTCCTGCAGCGTGACATGGGAAGGCTTTGCCGACGACAGCGGCCGGCCCTGCAGCCCGCGCTTGCCGCGATGCTTGCGGCGGTTGCGCCGGCTCGATGCCTGTTCGCCATCGGACCGGGCGGCACTGGCTGCCGCGCCTGTCTGTTCGATCGCCTGGGCTTGAAGCGAACCGTCCTGCGAAACACCTTGACCGCCGCGACGGCGGCGCTTTCGCTTGCGAGCCGGATGTCCGGCCGCATCGTCCATGGGGCGCGCCGGCTGCCCGGCACTGCCGGAGAGCTCATGCGGAGCGGCTTGAGCTGCGCTGCGGGTTTGCCCGCCGCGCTTGCCCTTGCGACGCCTGGACTTCTTGCCGTCCCTGCGCCCTGCCGCCGTCGCCCCGTCAAATTGCGGCTTCGCGCCGCCTTCGGGGTCTTCCACGTTGTTTTTCCACCGCGCCGCGCAAGTCCTTGAGATATGCAGCAGGCGCTCATTCGATTTTTGCGTTGCCGCAAGAATATCAGCGCCCGCCAAAATCACCAAATTCTTTTTTGACAGAGGACTTTGCCGAAGAGTTTCAGCCCCGGCAGGTACGACCGATTTTTTTCAAAACAGGTATTTGCAATCGCCGGGCTTTTGTTTATAAGCGCCGCACATCAGCCGAACCGCCCGCCGGTTCGCTTGCTGGGGAATAGTTCAATGGTAGAACAGCGGACTCTGACTCCGTCGATCTTGGTTCGAATCCAGGTTCCCCAGCCAATTATTCTTAAAAACTCAGATCAGTTCGGTTCTGTCGACGAAATTTGACAGAGGGATTTTTGCTGCGGCTATTCAAAGAGAATGATGCTTGCCGGCGTCGGCGGCATCGGTTTGACCGTGACGCCGGCGAGGCCGGCCAGTTTTGCCATCTCGGTCAGCTCGCTTTGGCTATAGGCCTGGCCCGCCGGCGTGCTGGCGAGCATCTCCCAGGAGAAGGCCGCTGGAAAAGGCGGCGATACGCCATCTTCGTTCGGCACGAAATCGACCGCGACGATCCGGCCACCCTTTGCAAGGCTCGCGGTGATCTTTCGCAGCAGCTCAGCACATGTCGGCAAATCGAAATGATGCAGAAAATTCGGGAGCAGGACGAGATCATAATCCGTGCCCCAGTCAACGTCGAAGGCGCTGCCGGCGATCGTCCGGTAGCGGTCCGCCACGCCTGATTTTTCCGCATTCTGCCTCGACAGCTCCAAGACGGCGCCCCAGTCGACGGCGACAATCTCCGCCGATGCAAAGGCCCTGGCAATTTCGATCCCGAAGAGGCCCGGACCTGCCGCGATGTCCAAGACCTTTTTGGGAGATCTCGGCCAGCCGGAGATTTCGTCAGCCAGTATTTTGGCGCTGAGGCCGGTGAAAGAGCCCATGCCGCGGGCAAACTTCAACCAGACGGGATTATCCGGCGACATATTCGCAAGGCCGGGCGAACCGCCGTTTCGCACGACGGCGGCCGGATCGCGCAGAAAATTATCCAGTACTTCGGGTGCAGCGGTAAACTCGACGGCAGAGCCCATAAAGGCCGGCGAATTGCGATCGAGGAACATTCTGGTCGAGGGCGTCATTTGGTACTGTCCGCCGTCCTTGGTCAGGAAGCCGTGGACCACGAGATAGTTGCAGAGGATGCGCACCCCTCGCTCCGAGGCGCTTGTTGCCGACGCCAGCCCTGCCGCCGTTTTGCCCTCGCCGATGTGAGTAAAGAGATCAAGCTCGATGGCCGCCCTGATCGCTGCCGTCTTTCGGCATGCAAACAGGGCATCGACCACGAGTTCGGGCGACACGACGCCAGCGCCGGCGTCCTCGACGATTGTTTCCATGGAATCCCCCAGAGCCTCGTCCGATCGTGCCTGGCAGCGCGCCAGCCGCAGAATTATGCTTAGATCCGCATATTCTACAATACTCCCCGCGCTAACCCCATCGGGTTCCCCGCCATGATCACCAGGTTGTGCTGCCGATCCGTTTGCTGGGGAATAGTCCAATGGTAGACATCGGACTCTGCCTCCGTGGATCTTGGTTCGAATCCATGTTCCCCATGACCTTGCCCCCTGATGTGATTTGCCGGGATATGGGTGCCGCAATGGGAGAACGTCTTCACGCCCCTGCTAGCTGAGTAAATCTTCGCCACTGCGCATCTTTGCTATATAGGTTTCTGACCATCTCGTTCCCAGCACGAGCGATACGGCGAAGCTTGTCTTCATCCCCTAGAATGTTGCGGATTGATGCGGCGGCGGATCTCGCGTCCTCGTATGTCACGATGCTGTTTTCGCTTGTCATGCCTTCGGGGTAGTTGCCGACATCGGAAACCATAAGCGCTCCGCAGCCCAGCGCCTCCCAGCAACGCATGTTGCCGCGATCTGACCCAGCCATATCAACAGCTCCGTTGAGCACTATCTTTGACTTGGAGATAGCGTCATACAGGTCCTGTCCGAAGATCGGCGGCCGACTGACCGCTCTGATGCCCTTTGGACGTCGGTGCTCCCTCAGCGGCACGAGCCAGCCGATGGGGCTTTCGGCGAGACGCGTAAGACGCGAGCGATCCAGATGATAGGCAATCCGAAAATCGTTGCGGAGCTCAGAGACCGCCTCCAGGATTTCCGCGCGCTTGCGATGATGGCGACTATAACCGCCGACGAAAAGAACATCGATGGGTCGACCATCGTTCGCAGCGTATGCGTCCATTGCAGGGTCGTGGCCCGGTGCAAAATATTCCGCCTTCCACCCACGGCTTCTGTAGCTCTCTAGAATCGTAGGGAAATTACAAACGAGAAGGTCGTACGCACCAAAATCAATATCGCCAGATGGCGCAGCTCGCCACGCGATCGATTTCTTCACCGATCCCGGCAAGTTCTTGAGAAACTCGTTACCGTAGCGCATTGGATCCAAATTGTAAAAAATCTCAGTCCTATGGTGCTCTACCTGGCTTAAGAGAATCTGCTCTAGCGTCGTTGACGCTGGCATCCCCTGTTCCTGGGCCCAAAATCGCTGCGTGAGCTGATCATCGCCAGTTGTGAAGAATGCGTCGCGGTCACCATCCATTACGGGCTTCAGCAGGTGGCAAGCTCCGAAAGAATCCGACAGGAAAATTTGCCGCCTTTCAGAAAAAGAGCTTGCCGATGACGCAAGTTTATTGAGTCTTCGCATGTAAGCGGGGTATAGGCCAAAATTCTGAAATACGCGCATCATATGACCATTTGGTGGCTCGCAGTTGGAAGTCGCGTATTACTAAAATCGAGCGCTGGCGACAATGATAGTTCTAGTTTGACGGCAAAGGGCGGCAGAGTGCTGGCAAAATTTATCCTAAAAGTCCGTGAGAGGGTGCTCGCAAGCCTTGCGACGTCCGCCGCTAGGCATGACGCCTCCATAGCGATTTCCACGAAACTCAGCTCGGAAGGCCGGGTCTTCAATATTCGCAACGACAAGGCCGCGATCCTGGTCGGCGAGAACGGCATCATCCGTGGGGAGTTGCTGACTTTCGGCTTTGGCGGACGAATTGAGGTGGGGAATTGGTTTTATCTGGGCCCACTTTCAACGATATGGTCGGCCAGCGAAATCACCATTGGCGATCGGGTTCTGATATCACATTCAGTTGCGATCCATGACAGCGACAGCCACCCGACCGACCCTCATCTGCGCTTCGGACAGACGAAGCAAATCCTCACTTCGGGCCACCCCCGAGAAAATCCGGGCGTAAAGACGAAGCCGGTACGCATCGGAAATGATGTGTGGATTGGCATGGGCGCCATCATAATGAAGGGCGTGACAATTGGCGATCGCGCGATTATTGGTGCGCGATCAGTTGTCAGAACCGATGTCCCCGCGGATGGCTTTGTGCCCTCCCCGATCAGCGAGCCGAATGGATGAAGACCCGCCTCCGCCGAAAATTCCGAAATTTCATGTTTCAGACGCGCCGGCTGGTCGGGTTAGAAAAATTGCTGGTATTGCAAGGGGAGAGTCGCGCCCACCAGATCGTGCTGCAGGGAACGCTGGACACGTTGGCCGACGCCGAGTTCTCCGTGTTTTCGCAATGGGGAGAGGACGGGATTATTTCATGGCTGGTCGACACCATCCAGCCAGCTGCAACGACATTCGTCGAGTTCGGCGTTGAGGACTACCGAGAGAGCAATACTCGGTTCCTGCTCATGTCGCGCTATTGGTCGGGGCTCATCATTGACGGCTCGGAAACCAACATTGCCTCCGTCCGCTCTGATGATATCGCTTATAAGTATGACCTTCAGACCAAAACGGCATTTATCGACCGTGACAATATCGCAGAGTTGATCTCGTCGGCAGGATATGAAGGTGACCTCGGAATTCTAAGTGTCGATATCGACGGCGTTGATTATTGGGTGCTGGAAACAATCCCTCAGAGGGCAGCGATCATTATCGTCGAATACAACCATGCCTTTGGCGAGGCGCCCCTCAGTGTCCCATACGATCCATCGTTCGTGAGGTTGAACAAGCATTATTCTGGGATGTATTGGGGCGCCTCCCTGGCAGCATTCAGGCATCTTTTGGAAGGCCGGGATTATGAATTCGTCGGCACCAACAGGGCTGGAACGAACGCTTTCTTTATAGATAATCGCTACTCCCACAGGCTCGAAAACATGCTGTCACGGCGTCACGAATGGCCATGCCGCATGCGAGAGGTTCGCAATCAGGACGGTAGCCTCGCCTTCAAAACATACAGCGAGGCTAAAGCTTTACTGAACAGGCTCCCCGTCGTGAACGTGGCGACGGGTGAAACTGTCACTCTGTAGTGGTGACCTGCTCCGTTCCCCACACCTGCCCGGATCTCATCCAGGCTACCGGCGATGATGGCTAAATTTGATGTAAGATCCGCTTCAATGTCTCGACGTCGCGCCTGCTCGATTTCCATTGACCTTGTGCCGTCGAAATAATCCACTTTGAAGTAAGCTCGTAAGCTCTGCCCATTGAGAGGACTAGGGAATGAGCGCAATCGTTTCGCAGACGAACAGATCATCGGCATTTTGAAGAAGCACGCAGGTCTCGGAGCTTTCGTAAGCATCCGGTGATTACCGCACCTGGCGCTAGTGGTGTGCAGGTTCAGCGGTCTGACTGAAGTGCCGCGACAGCTCTTGCAGCCTTGTCGCAACGCTCAGCAAGTCCTGGGTATGAAAGCCCCATATGCTCGGTTGCGATCTTAAAGAGATACTGCCTGATGGCATCAACTGAGGCGGTTTGATTGGCCATCATACCGGAGACGGTATCGGCATAGGCATCATATTCGTCCTGCGCTTCAGGAATGTCCGACACCCCGATGGGATCCCACTCGGTAAGCAATATTTTCTGAATGATAGTTCGGTTGGCTTTGCGAGCCATCGCTGATCCTATGCCGCAACGGCTGCTGTTTGCGTCGGTGTCCAGTTCCACGGCAGCAATCGCTCCAGCCTGCTGAGCTGCGTGTCCGCAATGTTGGCGAGAACGTCGGCAAGCCAAGCCTGCGGGTCTATGTCGTTCAGCTTGGCGGTCATGATGAGCGTCGCCATGAAGGCGGCATGATCAGCACCGCGATCCGAGCCGGCGAAGAGCCATGACTTCCTTCCGAGAGCAAAGTCTCTCAGTGCGCGCTCGGCAGCATTGTTCGTCAGGCAAATCCTGCCGTCATCGAGGAACGACGTGAAGCCATCCCAGCGCTTCAGCATGTAGTCGATTGCCTCGGCGACGGGAGAACTGCGCGACAGCTTCGCCCGCTCGCTTTGGAGCCAATCACGCGGTTCTCCGACGAGTGGCTGGCTGTCCCTTCGGCGGTGCTCCAAACGCTGGTCGGCCGCAAGTCCGTTGATTTCACGTTCGATGTCGAACAAGGCATCGATCCGTTTGACGGCCTCCAATGCCGTCGGTGAGATCGGCGCGGCTTTGCTCCACGTTTGGCGTTCGTGGTGATATCGGCCAGCACGAAGAACTTGCGGCGCGAATGTGCCCAGCACAGTGCCTGCGTCAGAGGCGCGGGATCGCGATCAACTTTGAACAGCGGATTGTAGCCGCCATAGGCATCCGCCTTCAGAATGCCGGCAAAGGTCTTCAGATGGCGCTCGGGATGCTCCTGACGCCGGTCTCGCGAGGCATAGTAGAGAGCGGCGGGCGGTGACTGTCCGCCGAACGGCCGATCGTCCCGAACGTAAGTCCAGATGCGGCCGCTATCGGTCTTTCCCTTCGCTAGGATCGGCACGGTCGTGTCATCGCCATGCAGTCGCTCGGCCGCCAGGACATGGGCCTCGATCAGCGAATGAATTGGCTTGAGGGCTGCAGCACACGAGCCGACCTGGTCGGCCAGCGTCGACAAGCTAAGGTCGATACCCTCTCGGGCATAGCGTTCGCTTTGGCGATTGAGCGGCTGATGCTGGGCGAACTTCTCGAACAGGATCATTGCCAGAAGGTTCGGACCGGCAAGGCCGCGGGGTGTCACATGGAAGGGTGCCGGCGGCTGCGTGATCTTCTCGCACTCACGGCAGGAGAACTTCTCCCGAACGGTCTGAATGACCTTCCACTGACGCGGGATGGCCTCCGAGGTCTCGGTGACATCCTCGCCGAGCTTCGACAGCTTGGCCGATCCACAGCAGGGGCAACTGGCTGGGGCGGCAATAACGACACGGTCGCGCGGCAGGTGTTCAGGAAAGGGCTTGCGTGATGGACGCTTGCGCTCGAAGGCCCTGACGGTCGAGCCTTTGGCAATCATCTCCGCCGCAAGCTCGTCTTCGCCTGCGTCAGCTTCGAGTTCTTCGAGTTGCAGTTCCATCTGTTCGAGAAGCCGCGCCTTGCGCTCAGAGCGGCTGCCGTAAAGCTCCCGACGGACCTTCTCGATCTCCAGCTTCAACCGTGCAATCAGCGCCTCGGAATGTGACACGAGCGCCTTTGCGCTGGCAGCTTCCGCCTTGGCCGTCGCCGCTTCCACCTCGGCAGCAACACGCCGCGCACGCTCTTCGGCCAGCAGCGTCAGCGCACTCGCAAGGTCGTCCGGTAGCTGTTCGGCGGGGTTGTTCATGGCGAGATGGAATCGTATTCGCTCCCGCCATTCCAGTGTTTTTGCTCATCCGGCCGAGGTTGGTCGCCAGGTCTTTTGCGGCATCCGCCAGTCGATACCTTCCAGCAAATAACCGAGCTGCGCAGGCGTGATAATAACGGTACCATCGGCCGCTGACGGCCATATGAAGCGTCCTCGTTCCAGCTTCTTCGTAAACAGGCAAGCTCCCTGGCCATCATGCCAGATGACCTTGATCAGACCGCCACCACGCCCGCGGAATACGAATAGATGTCCACACATCGGATCGCGCTTCAGTGTCTCTTGCACCATCAGAGACAGGCCGGGAAAGCCTTTGCGCATGTCCGTATGGCCGGTCGCTAGCCAGACCTTCACACCAGCAGGAACAGGGATCATCGCCGTCCCAGGACACAATCGAGAATGCGGCCGAGCGCGTCCGTGTCGATATCACTGTCCACCCGGATGCGACGACCACGGCCCAGCTCAATCATCACATCACTGCGCTTCCGGCGAGGATGCGATGAGGCCGCCGCTTCCGAAGCAGCGGGCTGGGCTGTTGGGACGGCCTCCGACACGATCACGGGCACCAATGTGTTCGCCGCCTCGGTCCTCGGTTCCTCAAATTTGCAAAGCTCCTTGCGCCACCGAAAGAGCTGGCTCACATGAATACCGGCCGACCGCGCGATCTCCGAGAGAACAGCATCTGGCTCAAGGCATGCTGCCACAAGCCGCTCCTTGTCCTCTCGAGACCAGCGCCGCCGGCGCCCCACAGACGTGATGACTTCAATTGGATGCTTGGTCATAGGACTACTCCTAGTGTTTGCACTAGGACTTCCGATGTTCGCATCAACCTCGCAAGGCGACCCTCACCGGACGCTTACGAGCTTTCCGCCAGCACGGTGTCAGCGATGCCAGCATTTATGTAAGCGGCAAACAGACCCCATCTGGCACTGTTGATGCTGGGCAGAGTATTTCCACTTCCAATGTCTCGGTGATGTCCTCGCCCAGCTTTGCCAGCTTGGCCGAGCCGCAGCATCGGCAGCTTGTTGGCGGGGCAATGACGACACGTTCGCGCGGCAGGTGCTCGGGAACCTGCTTACGCGATGGACGCTTGCGCTCGAAGGCTCGGACCCGTCGAGGATCGTGCCGCCAGTTCAGCGGCCAATTCGTCCTGGCTGGCGTCCGCCGTAACCGGTGTTTGGCTCCCACGTTGGCTTGGCCGCCTTGCTCTGTAACCGGCTTCCAACCTGAAGCGAATTAAGCCTGCTGCTCAACATCGGGTAACCTTGTAAGACAAAAGACGGGCATGGGCGTTGCTATCGCGGCGTTGCCCGATATCCTGCTATGAGCAGGCGACAACATTAGATTCCAGATGTCCAGAAGAACGCAATTTAGAGGGATTTGTCACGACATCATCGAAACATTCGTTAGCCGGTACAATGATCTCGATGGTTATTGGGCTTTGGGCCAATACGTCGCGTTTCTCGACCGCGTCGGCAAACGTCAAATACTGTTGATGTTAGGGGACACAACTGTGGAGCCTGAAGGTCCTGGCGTTGCCATCGCTGCGAAGTATTATCGAGGCGCAGTTTTTCGAATGATGGAGGCGAATGCGATGCCGCACGCGTGGTTTGCGGACGGGACCATAAAGGTTTCGATTGTCGCCCCATCAAAAGCGACTTGCGAAATTAAAATCGTTTCTGATCTCGGCAGGGTTTACCGGAGCGAACGCAACATAACTGTTCGGCCGCACGACCCCGTCATTGAGCGGCGAAGAACAGCGAGATTTGGCCCTTCAAACCAAAAAGGGCGCTAATTTTGAGCTATCTTGCTCACCCAATTCCACGGCAATAGTTCCTCGATCTGGCTTTGCTTGTGGCCCTTCACAATGCTGGTGAGAGTGTCGATCAGATAGGTCAGTGGATCGATGGCGTTGAGTTTGCAGGTTCCTATCAGCGACGCGATGGCAGCCCAGTTCTCCGCTCCGGCGTCGTGTCCGGCGAAGAGAGCGTTCTTGCGATTGAGGGCAATTGGCCTGATGGTTCGTTCGACGGAATTGTTATCGATCTCGACGCGACCGTCGATCAGGTAGGCGCAGAGCCCATCCCAGTATTTAGCGACATAGGCGAGCGCTTCGCCGAGGGGCGACTTGCCAGCGACGCGGGCACGATGATGCGTGAGCCAAGTCCGTATGTCGGCGATCAACGGCGCTGACCGTGCTTGCCTCCCAGCGAGGCGACCGTCGGCGTCGAGACCGCGCACTTCTGCTTCGATGCGATAGAGTTCGCCGATCCGCTTCACCCCTTCCTCGGCAATCGGCGCTTTGCCGGTACGGGTGATCTCGACCAGCTTGCGCCGAGCATGTGCCCAACAATAGGCTAGCTGGATGTCAGGACCGACACGATCCGGCGCAATTAGCCGATTATATCCGGCGTAGCCGTCGACCTGAAGCACGCCCGAAACCCTTGCAATATCCGTTCGGCATGCTGCCCGCCACGCCCTGGAGCGTAGGTAAAGGCTACGCCGGGTGGAGCACCTCCGCCCCACGGTCGGTCATCGCGGGCCAGCGCCCAGAAGTACCCGGTCTTGGTCTTGCGCGAACCGGGATCGAGCACCGGTGCACGGGTCTCGTCCATGAACAGCTTGGTGGACCGCTTTAGGTCGGCGATGAGAGCGTCGAAGACCGGGCGAAGCTCGAATGCCGCCCGGCCGACCCAGTCGGCGAGCGTGGAGCGGTCGAGATCAACGCCCTGGCGGCTCATGATCTGGGCCTGTCGGTAAAGCGGCAGGTGATCGGCATATTTGGAGACCAGCACATGCGCGATGGTCGCCTCCGTCGGCAATCCGGCGTGGATCAGTCTGGCGGGTGCGGGAGCCTGGACAACGCCGTCAGTGCGGGCACGGCAGGCATATTTGGGACGACGCGTGACGACAACGCGGAATTGCGCTGGGATGACATCCAGCCGCTCGGAGACGTCCTCGCCGATGCAATGCAGGCCGCCGCCGCAGGTGCAGATCAAGCTTTCTGGTTCGATAATTTCCTCGACACGAGGAAGATGAGCGGGCAGAGAGCCGCGATTGGTGGCACGGGGTTTAGGCTGCGGCTTCCCAGAGGGGCTATCGGCCTCGTCCTCAACGTGGATGGCCGCGATGGCCGCTTCCAGGTCCTCCAATGCGAGATCGAATTGTTCAGGATCGGCCTTCTCGGATTTGCGGCCGAAGGCTGCTTGCTTGAAAGCGGCGACCAGCTTCTCCAGTCGCTCGATCCGGTCATCCTTGCGGACTTCACGTGCTTGCGCCGCGACCAGCATCGCCTTCAGGGTAGCAATATCGTCGGGAAGATCGGTGACATCCAACATGCTCGAAGTCTATCAAACCTCGTCACGCTCTGCGGGAAGAATCCACCGCCCGAGTCATCGTGCCGCATCTATTCGATGGCATCCGGCGGTCTTGCCTCTACGGACCGGACTCGCCGCCAGTCGAGGCCAGCAAACAACGCCTCGAATTGTGCATGGCCCAAGCTCATCAGGCCGTCCTTGATGCCCGGCCAGGTGAAGGTGTGCTCTTCCAGCCGCTTGTAGGCCATCACCAGGCCGCTGCCATCCCAGTAGATCAGCTTCAATCGGTCTGCTTTCCGAGACCGGAAGACAAAGACGGTTCCAGTAAAAGGGTCTTTATGCAGCTCGTTCTTAACCAGCGCCGCTAGACCATCATGGCCCTTGCGGAAGTCGACAGGCTTGGTGGCCACCATGATCCGAACCCGGTTCGACGGAAAGATCATGCTGGGACCGCGCAGGCACGAGCGACAGCGGCGATGCGGACGGCAGATGCGCCTTCTTCCAGACGGATAATGACGGACCCGACGATGATCTCGGGGCGACTGACTTTCTTGATCGGCGGTTCCGGGACGCGTGGATCAACAATCATCGCTGCGAATTCGACCGTATCCTCCGGAGCAGGCAGAACTAGCTTGCCCTGCCGCGCCATGGTTCGCCAAGTCGACAGATGGTTCGGCTTTAAGCCGTAGCGCTCGGCGACTTCACTCACTATCGCACCTGGTCGAAGGCTCTCCGAAACGATTTGCGCCTTCACCTCATCTGGCCATTGCCGATGCACC
>NZ_JBXSOL010000020.1:0-108102 GCF_057784555.1 Rhizobium sp. CNPSo 3670 | reverse complement strand
GTTTCGAGCCCGATGGACGACGTCATCAACCTAGTTGAGCACCTCGACCGAGTGCAGGAGTCTTGGGCGCGCAACATAGCCGCCCGCTTAAACCGGTTCGTTTCGGGCGAAACGGATGACGTCGCCGCAGCGCTCGATCTGAAAGTGACACGCGGAAAGCGCTGGCGCGGGGCATCAGTGTTTGACGCACGCAACGCCGCCATTCGGGAAGCCGCAGAGAAATTCTTTCCGGCACTGAAACCGACGCAGCAGGCCAAAGAGCTGGCGGCAGCGCTTCTACGCTATCAAGCTTCCGCCTGGCGCATCGATCAGCAGAAGCAAAACTGTCCCTACAAAGCCGGCGACCTGCGTGCGGCGCTCTGGCTCATCCTCACCCGCGTCGATCATGCGCTTGCGGCCCGGCGGATCAGAAAAATTCTGGCCACAAGATAGGGCTTTTCGTGGCCACGCTTTCGAACAATCCTCAAGACAACCGAATTGAGGCAGGCATGTCAAAACTGATCGTAGACGGCGAGCTGATGCTTTACGGGCCGGTTGGCTTCACGGATTTCTGGGATGAAAGCGGCTTCACCAGCTCGCAGGTGGTCGAGGCTTTGGCCGAGCTTTCCGGCGACATCGTCGTGCGTCTCAACTCCGGTGGTGGCATCGCCATGGAGGGCTCCGCGATCCACAACGCTCTGAAGCGCCACGACGGCCGGGTGATCGTGAAGATCGACGCGATCGCCGCCTCGGCGGCTTCTTTGATCGCCATGGCCGGCGACGAAATCGAAATGTCTCTCGGCACGCTGTTGATGATCCATGAGCCGTCCGGAATGACCCTCGGCCCGGCCGATGATCACCGGCGCACCGCCGGCGTTCTCGACACGATGACCGGTGTTTTTGCGCAGGTCTATGCCGACCGCACGGGCCTCTCCGAAAAGGAAATCCGGCAGATGATGAAGGATGAAACCTGGATGGCGCCGCAGGAGGCGCTGGCCAATGGCTTCGCCACCTCCGTTTCCGAACAGGCACCGTCCGCGCCGACGGCCGATGCGGCCTTCGACTATCGCAGCTACGCGAAAGCGCCGGATCGCCTGAAGAGGCTGGCAGGAGAGCGGAAGGCAATGGGTCTTCCCATGGTGGCTGTTGCGGCCGCTTCGCACAAACGAAAGGAAGTGACCATGACCGAACCGAACATGGATGCGGCCGACGACCTGGCGGCCGCCAAGATGCAGGACGTCAATTCCCGCATCTACCAACTTTGCACCACCGCGAAGATGACGCTTGCGGAGGCAAACAAGATCGTTATTGACGCGAAGGGCGACTTTGCCAAAGCGCAGAAGATGATTATCAATCATCTTGCCGATCAAGATCCGATGGGCGGGCGCGTGTCGCCATGTCATTTTGACGACAGCTACGGCTCGATGATGGTTGCCCGCGACATCGAGGATGCGCTTTATGCCCGGATCGCCGGCAAGCCTGCCCAGGGCCGCGCTTCCGAATGGCAGGGCCGCAGCCTTCTTGACATGGGGGCGGCTCTGCTGGAGGCGCGCGGCGAGCGGATCATTTCGCGAAATCGCGATCGGCTTGCAACGCAGATCATGAGCAGCGGGTCGACACACAGCACGTCGGACTTTCCCTTTGTCACCGGCAACGCCGCAAACCGCTTCCTGCTCGATGCCTATCGCGCCGCCGAGACCCCGCTGAAGCAATTGGCACGTGTCCGCAACGCCGCCAATTTCAAAGCCATGACCATCGGCCGAATGTCGGAAATGCCGAGGCTCGAAGAGGTGCTTGAAGGCGCCGAAATCACCTACGGCTCGCGCTCGGAGGCGAAAGAAACCTATCGCGTCAAGACATATGCGAAAATGTTCGGCATCTCGCGGGAAGCGCTCATCAATGATGATCTAGACGCCTTCTCCGACACGCTCCGGGCGTTCGGCCAAGCCGCCGCTCAAACGGAGGCGGATTTGATTGCCGACCTTCTGCTCGACAACAACGGCCTCGGGCCGCTGCTCGATGACGGCGTCACGCTCTTCGCAAATGCACGCGGAAACAAAGCGGTTACGCCATCCGCGCTGACGATCAGCAGCGTCAGCGCTGGCCGCAAGGCGCTGCGCGATCAAAAGGGGCTCGACAACGAGACGCCGCTTTCGCTGAAGCCGCAGTTCCTCATCGTCGGCTCTGATAACGAAACGACGGGCGAGCAAATTATCGCCGCGATCACGCCCTCGGCCACCGAAGAGGTGAACCCCTTCTCCGGGAAACTCACGCTGCTGGTCGAGCCCCGCCTTGAGGATGCGGCCTGGCGGCTCTTCGCATCGCCCGATCAGGCGCCTCTCCTTGAGATTGCCTACCTGAACGGTGTCCAGCAGCCCAAATTGGAAACGCGCGAAGGCTGGAACACGCTCGGAACCGAATTCCGGGCGATCTTGGATTTTGGCTGCGGCATAACCGGCTGGCGGGGCGCCTATCTCAACGAGGGCGAATAGAAGGTTTTGGGCTTTCCGGCCGTGCAGGCCGGAAAGGGCCGGCGGATTGAAGCGACCGCTCTGTGCGGTCTCAATCGAAAGAAGCGGACATGTCGGAACATTACTCGCATTTGACCGACGACGAGATTATGGCCGAAGGCGCAAAGATCGCCGAGGAGCGGGCGCACGGCAAAATCATGTCGATTGACGAACTTTGCGACCGCTTAGGGATCACGCTGGAAACGGCTCTCGCCCTGGCAGCCGAAGAGGCGAGCCGGATCTACGGCCGCCCAATGAGGATCGAAGTCGTTCTTGATCGTGTTCAGTGATCTGAATCTCGCACGTTCGGCAGAACTGCCTCCCTGTCCCTAGCATTTTGGTTGAATGCAAGAGGTTCTATCCGCGAGCTTTCACGGCGAGCAGTCAGAGCGCGCTTAGTCTAGAGTAATATTGCTGGGGATAGCGCGCACTGCCACAAGTGCAACCACTGCATGTCACGATATATTGCCCAATCAAAGGGTGATTCGTATGTGGGCAGGGGTGCGACAGCGGTTCCGCCGCTTTCATGAAGATCTCAATTTATCCAAGGACCAGATTGATGACGGCTTGGTTAAACAACTTGGCGTCCGGGAGTCGCTTCACCGGGCGTACTTTGGAGATTCCACCGATGAGCCGCTTGGTTTCATCGTAGGGTCCTGGGGGAAGGGAACCGCCGTCGCTCCGCCAAGCGACGTTGATATCTTCTTCGAACTGCCGGTTGACGTTTACCATCGCATCGAAACCTACCAGGGCAACAAGCAATCCGCATTGCTTCAAGAGGTGCGCGGGCATCTGTTGACCACCTACTCGCAGACCAACATGCGTGGTGATGGCCAGGTTGTCATCGTTGGTTTCAATACGATCACCGTGGAGGTGGTGCCAGCCTTCCGTTACGACGCCCACGGCCGGTTCTATATACCTGATACCAATGATGGCGGTCGGTGGAAGTTGGTCGATCCGCAAGCCGAAATGGCTTACATCGATGCGGCGGATCGGAACTCAAGCGGCAATGTCCGCCCGATCGCGCAGATGCTCAAAACGTGGAAGCGCCATTGCAATGTGCCACTGAAATCCTATCAGATCGAACTGTTGGTGGCTGAATTCATGCAGAACTATCTCTACCGGCACCACGACTACTTTTACTACGACTGGTTTATACGAGATTTCCTCGCCTGGCTGTGCAACAAGGCATGGGCGAACTTGACCATTCCGGGCACCTTGGCATTGATCAATCTCGGCGATGCTTGGCTATCTAGGGCGCAAACCGCGCACGAGCGAGCCATCCGGGCTTGTGATGATGAACACAACGATTACACGATCTCGGCGGGCGAAGAATGGCAGAAGATATTCGGGCATCACATCCCGATCCAAGTTCTATAGAACAGCGGCGCAGGGCCACAATTGCGGAATGCAAGCGGCAGGAGGAATCCTGTCTTTACACCTCTACCACGCTTTACATTTGGCTTCGCCGCGTGCGCCGGCAGAAGCAGTTCTTCGTTGCCGCGCCGATTGTCATCGGTGGGATTGCGGCGCTATCAATCCTGCAAGATCAGGGTTGGGATTGGATCATTGCCATACTGACATTCGTAGCCAGCTTATTTCCGGCCTTGGCCGATGCGTTACAGTTTGAAACGAGCGTGGATGAAATTTCCCGGTTGGCGGCAGAGTTCAAAGCCCTACAGGATCGCTTCCGCCGGACGGCAAATATCACAGCCTTGGGCGACGTACAGGCAGCAGAAGATGCTCTGGCCGAATTGATGGATCGGATGGACATAGCGAGAAGCAGTAGCGTCACCCCGCCGGAGTGGGCTTTCAAGGAAGCACAGCAGAAGATTGAGGAAGGCGATTATAATTTCGCCGTCGACCAACCGCTAGGGAAGTAAGGTGGAGCCGATAGGTATGATGAGGCAAAAGAGGTGTCTCAGCCCATTACCCTTGGCCAGCGGGTCTCTGAAAGATGCAATAATTTTGACCACGATCGAGCTGACCGATGATCAATACGGATTTACTGCGCCCGGACAGTGCCGGTTGATTATTGTCTGCATCTCCTCTCTGGCCAGTCGCTTCTGTTCGGGTGTTGGCGGCTTTGCCGGCCGTCCTCCGATCTGCGACGGGTACTTAGTTGTCGCACTACGCAGAATGTAAGTGATGTCTGGTTCCTTTTTCGCCTTTTCCTCTTTGGCGATAAGATCCAATAAATCCTTCGCCCCGCGCATTCGCCAGATGCCGACTATTTCTCCGAAGCGCTCGTAGGTCATTGGCCGACCGTTCTTGGCCACTTCAAACAAAGCGTCCCTAATCTCGTTTTTTCTATCGATGAATTTGACCACCACGAAAGCTCCTCCATCCTGCGTTGAGTTTTACAGAGCGCAAGCGCTTGTCAAATTATCCAAACGAATTAGCCACAAAAGCTTACTCAAGCTCGCTTGATTGTCGCTTATGCGTCGCTTATTGTTAGCACGCATCACACAAGCGCGTGTGTGCATCGCTTAGAGAGGGTGAGATGATGATTCCCATATCAGTGCACGTCAATAATTTGGAAGAAGCCGCTGTCGCGATTAAAGCTGTCGAGGCCATGAGGGATGGCATTCCTTATAAGGAAAAGGAGAGTGAGCAGAGCACTGCGGACGCCGGCCTTGCCGAGAAGCTCGTGGAGGCGCTGTCCTATCCCGACAAGGATGGTATCAAGAGTTCCATAATTGAGACGCTGTTCGCTGCGCCGGCATTTGAATGGGTAGCGTATCCAACAATGGTGGAAGCTGCTGCAGAACAGGTACAAATGACCAAGGAGGTCAGTGCCCGCCGGACCCCTGCAGCACTCCGCGACCTGTCGTGGCAGGTAAAGCAAAAGGTTGATCCCGTGGATTTGTCCGGGAAGCAAAAGCCTATCGAAGTTTTAGCCGAGCGAATCCGATCTGGCGGTGAATTCAGCTATCGCTTGACGCCAGCTGGTCGTCGCGCGGCTGAAATCTGGTTACACGCCTAAGTGCGTGCCAAGGGAGTTCGGCGCGGCGTCTTCCGCCGTCGCGCCGCTGACTGGTTTCCAAGCGATCCATACACGCGCTCGCTCGATCCACCGTTGTTGCCAATTGTTGCGAGGCGATTCCACCGCTATTGGAGATCGGACAACCTGTCGGTGATCGTGAACTTGAGCCCAGTACGGGGATCGAAAGTGACGTCGTCAACCGCGAAAATTGCGACATAGCTCTGTCGCGTGAATCCCGACACCATCCCTTGCGAGTCGCGATGAACGGTGTCGTTTGTAAGAATCACTTTTTTCCCATGTTGAATTGATTGAACGTATTCCTGAATATTGGCGAGGCTTGGCCCATTCTCTATTGGCTTAAAGGGATCGTGGTAATGAGGCCATTTCAACCAGTGCTTATGCACGCATGGCAGTTCTTTCCCATCCACTGTGGCGAACCAGGAACCTCGTTGACCAACGGCTTTCTTGCTCATGGAAAAACCTCTTAGTTGTCGAAGTTGGGTAGCGCCCTATCGATCCGGTCGTCAAATTAGACAAAGGTTCCCTGGTAAGGTCGCTTTTTACCCCTTTTTGATAAATATCCGCCGTGCGCCAACTCCGTTACCATCTTCGCGCCGAACTGGCGGGGATGGGGCATGCGTCACAGTTATCGCAATCCGCAGAAGAAATCGGTGCTTCTCAAGTTTCCGGGGTTGGTGATCGGCGCGCTCGCGTTTGGTGCAGCCGGCGGCATGACCGTTAGCGACTTGCTAGCGTCATGGAACGATTCTGGCGGCTCCGGACAATCGTGTAAAATCAAGGGCAATATCAGCATCGAAACGGGCGAGCGCATCTTTCACGTGCCGGGACAGCGATACTACGCACAGACAAAGATCAACCCTCAGTATGGAGAACGGTGGTTTTGCTCTGAATTTGAAGCTTGGGTGGCTGGCTGGCGGAAATCGAAATCGTGATGCTTTGGCGTGGGACATGACCAACGGCGTCACATCCGGCGGCGTCGAAGTTGAGTCACTTCTGCCGGTCGATTGCGAGCCATCGCGGATACCTGTCAGGAATGGAAGTTTTTGAGTTTCATCTCTTCACAGGCACCGTCGACGCCTGGAAAAAGGGAACCGGCTGCCACGCCCATCAGCCGGAGTTCCGACAATACCGATCCACGTTCCAAGTATGGCAGGTCAAACACTCGCAGATATGTCTTATTGGCAACTTTCCCACATTGATCGAGATAGTCCTCGACGTCGTCAACGGTCGTGATTGAGCAAACTGCTTGCTGCGGCAGTGCACGAGGGTTTTCTAATGCCACAGGATACAAAAGCGAAAAATGCGGTTTAACGTTCACGATTGAATAAACTTGACGGAAATCGGTTAGCCATGCCGCACGATCGAACATGAATATCCTAATTTTTCTACCGGGTTCCGGTGCTGTTTGCATTTTTTCGCGAAACGCGAAGTAAGCAGCCACATACGGCGAGTTTGTCCAATCCAATAGAGGCGTTGGATAACCGTGATGCTGAAGCAGATTCCAAAAGGCGGCGTTCTGAATATTGTTTTGAAGGTCGAAATAGTGGCGAGTCTTAGAAGTCACAATGCCGTGCAGTTGGGGAATATCGAACGCCTGGAAACGATGTAGATCACGCCGGTTAGTGCGATGAAACGAGGTTCTCAGGCGATTTACAACAGGCTGGCCGCGAAAGATAAATCTATCGCGCTCCATCCCACCGACCATCTGCTTGAATTTCTCCCAAGATCTAACCTTCTTGTCCGGGATAAGCTTACTTCTTTTTTCGGCCGACCCTCTGGTCATCATGGACGTTATTAGGCCGAGCGTCTGTGTGTCGTGATGCGTTGTCGCTGTAGCGCGGAGGCCCTTCCGCAACACTTTCAGATCGATCTCGGCGTGCGTCGGGAAAACCACATTTGGGAATGCTTCAGCCAGCTCAGATCGCGGGATCTCCGCAGCATCGCGATATCGTTGTATTTCTATCCGGGCGGTGAGGCGATGATGATCTCCTTTATCCGCGGTGCGAAACGTGGCTACGAAAACGCCATGGTCGTTATTGTCCTCGAAAACGCACGCTCGCCCGGCATAGTGATCATCGTACTCATCAATCTCGATAGTGAGTTCGCCGTGAGAGTATCCACTGAACCTTCCTTGCCACTGCCCCTTCATTCCCCGAACCCTACGCCCGAACGTCGATTGAGGAGTTATATCTGTTGAAGCTGTCGCGAACGACACTCGAAATAGCTTCATCAACCGGAAAATAGGTGTCCCCGTGGTGAATTGGCCGACGAGATGGTGCTGAATTGGGTGTCATTATCGCGCCACCTAAAAGGCATTTCCCGTGAGTCAGCGGTTTGTCAGTCAGTTTCCCGCTACTCATATACGGAACTTTGCCTTGACTTATACATCGTGTATAATATGGTTCCCTAAACATGGCGTATAACATGAAGGCAGTTTTATGCGTGGTTTTAGAGTCGGTGAGGTGGCCAAGCTTCTAGGAATTGAGCCTGGGGCAATTCGCATTTGGCGAAACCGTGGCATCTGTCGTTTCGGGCTTGACGGTCCGAGTATCGCCGCGTGCTATACCCCACAAGATGTGCTCGTCATGGCTTGGGCGCTTGCACTTAAGACGGTAGGCTTTGATCTGAGGGAAGCTTTCGATGTCGCTGAGTCTCACAGATGGTGCGCAGACCGTATACTCGCAGGGCAGGTCACTGAGCCGCACTATCTAATTGTCGAAAGCGGTCCATTGGACCCCCAGCGTTACGCTGAGTATCGGTTCGGCCCGGCTGCGGCCGTACTTAGAGAATGGTCGCCTGACGCGCCGGTCAGTGTAGTCATCAACGCCACAAAGATAGCGGATGATTTATTCGGCCCAGATGGCTCTCTAAGCCGCCTGGATGTTGAACTAAGCCGCCTGGGTTTTGATGCGGTTCGCAGACGGGAACTCGGGCAATGAGCAAGCTTCTTTCCCTTCGGAGGCGCTGACGTGGCGGGCGCCGATCGTAGACGAATTCCTTGCTTCGCTCTTCGGCGACAGGAGGCGGCTGCCTCAATAGGCATCTCGGCATCGTTGTTCGACGATTGGGTGGCTCAAGGTTTGATGCCGAAAGGCACAAAGATCAAAGGCGTGGTGCTGTGGGATACGGAACAACTACGCGCAGCATGGCAAGACTTGGTCGAGAGCGGTGCCGCCAACTCCCAAGACGATAACAATCCGTTTGATGGAGTGATCGCGTGATCAAGACCCGGCTCCGGTATTGCGTTTATGATCCCGATCCCCGTGGGAACCCTCGCTATTACGTGCGCAAGAAAGGCCAGAAAAAGGTCCGGATCTTTGAAAAGTTTGACGACGGCAGGGGTAACATCACCGAGGTGTTTATGAAGGCCTATTGGGCGGCGCTCGCAGCGCTGGATGGTGCCGCCCCCCCGAAAAAAGAGGTGCCGCGCGAGGATACCTTCGACTGGCTTGTCGATCAGTATTATCGGTCCAATGAGTTCAAGCGCTTAGAATTGATGACACAGAGCGATAAGCGCAGCGTGCTGTCTCGCTTCTGCGCAACGGCCGGGCCGCTGCCGTATAAGAAATTTCGGCAACAGGATGTCGCCAACAGCCAACTCAAGCGGAAGGCAACGCCAGGGGCGGCCGATAAGCTGGTGAAGGTTCTCAGGGCTCTCTTCAATTGGGCGATGAAGCAGCAGCCGCCGCTGATTGCCGCCAACCCGGCGGTAGGAATAAAGAAACTGAATGCTGCATCCGAAGGCTTTCACACGTGGACGTTGGATGAGATCGACAAGTATCGCGCACACCATCCTATAGGCACGACCGCGCGCCTTGCTTTGGAAATCATGATCAACGTCGGCGCCCGGATATCGGACGCAGCATATATTGGACGGCAGCACGAAAGCGGCGGCCAGCTTCGATTCACCGCCCGAAAAAATCGGAATCGGAAGCCCACGGTCATCGAAGTGCCGATGACGACAGATTTAATCGATGCTTTGAGGCAAACCAAAACTGGTGACTTCACCTACCTGGTGACGGAGTACGGCCGCCCTTTCACCGTCAACGGATTAGGAAACCGCATGCGCGAATGGTGTGACGCTGCAGGTCTGCCGCAGTGCTCCTCCCACGGGCTGCGGAAAGCGGCCGCTGTCATTTTCGCGGAGAGCGGCGCCAGCGCTCCAGAGATGTGCGCTGTTTTCGGTTGGTCGAAGCTGGAAACCGCGGAGACCTACATCCGTAAGGCTCAAAAACGAAGGATGGCGAGCAATGCTTTTGCCCGTCTAGCTGATTACCGAAAACCCGAAAGTGTCTCATTTTCACGCCCGGAAAAGGAGCGTGAGACAAATCGCGGAGAAAAACATGGAAAATCAACGTCGAAGAATAAGAATGGTGGGCCCGGAGGGACTCGAACCCCCAACCAAGCGGTTATGAGCCGCCGGCTCTAACCATTGAGCTACAGGCCCTCCGCGTCGGATGTCCGACGCCGTGATGCCGGAGGCCGGCACCTGGATGCCGGGGCAATGGTTCCCACGACATTGGTTCGCTCTAGCCCAAATTGCAGGGAGCCACAAGCGGGCAGGGCAACATCTGTGGATGATGCATATTTCATGGGCAGAGGCACTGGAACCTTCGCACAGCGGAAACACTTATTCGAATCATATTCCGCTCAAAAGGGCGATTGCAGATGGTGGCTTCGAGCAGTGCCGTGGTGCTCATCGTGGAGGATGAGCCGCTGATCCGGTTCAATATCCTCGATGTGCTGGAGGATGTCGGCCATGTGGCGTTGGAGGCGGCGAGTGCGGATGAGGCGCTGGTGGTGCTGAAGGGTCGGCAGGATGTCGATATCCTTTTCACCGACGTCAACATGGCCGGATCGATGGATGGCATCCAGCTTGCCAAGCGGGTGAGGGCGATGCGGCCGAATATCGGCATCATCATCACCTCGGGCATGGTGCGGCTCGATCCGATGGCCCTGCCTGCCAATACCGCCTTCCTGCCCAAGCCCTATCTGCACGATACGCTGATTTCAACGATCGATTCCCTGATGGCTTGACGTCCTTGAGGCGTTGACGACCCGAGGTGACCGGGGGGCGCGCAGCCGCAAAACGGGGACAGGTTTTGCGGCTGCGCGCGAGGCGCTGCGAGGCGTGCCCCTCTTCAGGCGCGGCGGAGGGGACCCGCGCCCTCAGCCGAAGCTGCTCTTCAGCGCCTCATTCTCATGCTGAGCCTTCTTTTCGTAGATTGTGAACAGCGCCATCGAAAGCAGATAGGAGAGGAAGGGATCCCCTATCTGCGTGGCGATGTCGCGGGATGCGAGGACATGGCGCTCCAGCGCGGAGATGTCTTTCGGTGTTGCGGTTTCAACGAGGCGTTTCATGCTGCCATCTCCAGGAATTGCGTCACGACCGAGCGGGCCGGAACATGTCTGACATAAAGGGGTAGGGTCAGGCCGAGGGCGGCGCGCATCTTGCGCAGCACGCGGTCAGATACTTCGAAGGCGCCGCAGCAGACGGGATACTTGCCGTAGCCGTCTGCCCGGCCGAGTTCTTCCACTTCGGCGCCTGCGCGTTTGTAGACACGCTTGAGATAGGGTTCGTAGTTGGAAATCATCGTGTGGATGCCGTGGTCGAGCGCGCATTCGCAGAGCGCCAGCAGCATCATCGAGAAGGCGCGGCCGGCATCGATGTTGGGGAAATCCCTGGCGATCGCCTCTTCGTCGATGCACATGCGCGTGCCTTCCCAGATACCCGGAGCGACGAGATCGGCGGCGGCCGGAAAGGTCTCACGGAAGACGTCGTAGAGAAGCGTCGGACCGGTCGTCGGCATCAGGCGCATGCCGCCATAAAGGCGCGTGCGGCTGTCGTTGCACCAGACGAGGTAGGCCGGAGAAAGCGAATCGTAGCTGTCGCGTTCGTAGGGCCCGATGACGGGAACGTCCCAGCCGAGCTGGTCGGCGAAGACCTTCTTGCGCAGGCGGAACATCTGCTCGAGTACGGCGGCGTATTTCTGATACTCGTGTGCCTGAATGATAACGAACATTTTGCCCTCCAGCGTTTGCAGTTCGTGGAGAGCAGAATGGTTCAGGCGTGCCGGATCGGAAATTCCCTCAGATGGGCCCCCTCAGATGGGGGGATTAGCCCAAAAGTATGAGGCTTGGGTCACGACCGGCGAAAACGAGGCGCGGCCGGAAGATCGCGATCCTCCGGCATTTGAAGTGACACGTCGTAACTTCGGAAAATCGATTTCGATTCTCAGGGATTGATGATGCGCAGCTGCACCGCCCGCGAGGCGGCGGCCGAAATCGTGGCGCAGCCGAGCTTGAAGCGGGCGGTTTTCAGGTAATCGCGCGTCGTGTGCTCGGATATGCCCAATATCACCGAGATATCCTTGTAATCCTTGCCGAGCGCGGTCCAGTGCAGGCACTCGATCTCGCGCGGCGACAATGTCGGCACCGGATCATGCTCGCCATGCAGTTCATAGACGGCCTTGCGGTGGATCAGATGGGCGATCTCGATCCATTCGTTGCGGCAGCGGCGCACAAGCTCGGCCCATTCCTCGACCGGGATGCGGGCGTTCAGCGACAAGAGCGCGCGGCGTTGCGCCTTGTCGGCGACGGGAATGGAATAGCCGTTGCCGCCGATGCCGTGTTTCTGGGCGTCGACCAGCATGGCATAGGCTTCCGGGGTCGGCTCGACCTCGCTCCAGTCGAAGGGCAGTTGGCGCTCGAAGCCCTGCTTTACGATCGGATCGACTTTCACATAGCTGTTCAAGAGGTAGCGGGAGACCCAGGCATCCGGATAGGTGGTGCGCACGAAGGGGGAATCGATCTTGCTCGCGATCGTCTGGGCGAGATGGTAGGTCACGAAATCGAGACCATATTCTGCCTGGAGAATACGGATGGCGGCATCCACATTGGTTGCAGCCCTGATCTGTTCGAAAGCGGGTTCGAACTTGTCGCTGTAGGTATTCTCGGTCATTTCCATTGTCCCAGTTCTCTCAATCTTACCGCGAGGACCGTCATAAATACAAGGCATCCCCACATATGCGGGGAATGACAATCCGGCCGCCGCCTGCTAGCGCCTTTCATGAGGAGACCTCATATGGACAGCAAGAGACCGTTCGAGATTGCCGAATGCCGACAGGCCGCCAAAGGCCTGAAATCCAGCTGGCAGGACATGGCAGGTTCCGAAGCGTTGATCCGCGCCCTTGTTGCCGAACGCAACGGCGACACCCCTTTGGCGCTGTTCTGGACCGAGGTCCACCGGGCGCTTTGCCAGGAAAACAACGCTTTCTGACATGGCCCGCCCCGGCGGGCGGTGTAAGGCTTTCCCCGACATGAGAGGCCCGGCCGGGCAGCAATCAGCGCCGCGGCCGGATGGAATCACGCTTCGCGCATGCGCACTTTTCTATCCCTGTTCCGTTTCCGATTTTGCGAGAAGAGTGTCGAGCGGCAATGTCGCGGGTGGGTGAAAGAAAAACCCGTACTCCATGGATTTGTGCCAATATGCTTGACGAAGTGTTTCAAGCGGAAACAGCGGCGTTCGGGAAGAGGGTTGGGCTGTGCCATTATCGACGCTCCCCGTCTTTAGGCGCCGTTCCGTCTTCCGTCGAACCAGGCCTCACCCTCTCTGAGGTGCCCCGCAGGGGCCTCGAAGGACGAGCTCGGCCACCGGGGCTTACCTGGCCTTAACCGACCCCCGTTTGGACAAATCTGGCAGCGCCCCGTAGTCCAAGGCGATCAACGCCTCCTTTTTGCGGCGCGACCAGCCTTTGATCTGCCGCTCGCGGGTGATGGCATATGATGCGGTCGTAGGTTTCGGTAAAGACAAGTTCGACCGGAAGGCGTTTGGCAGTGTAGCCGTCATAGGTCGCGGCATTGTGCTCCCACACACGTGCCTCGATCTCTTGCTTGGTCAGCCCGGTATAATAGGAGCCGTCGCTGTAGCGGAGGATATAGACGGTGACTTCCATGGCGGCAGGCTAGCACGGGGAGCGAGCGGGGCAATCGCGCGGCAGGGTGCTCCCGCCGCCAGGGAGGCAGGCTGCGCCCTCCCTCCGTTCTCCGGTGAGGCAAGCCGCACCTTCTCTCCGCCCTCATCCTAAGGCGCCCCGCAGGGGCCTCGAAGGACGAGGCCGGCCACCGGCGTCCTGGATTAACCGGCCTTGGCGGGCGGAGTGAGCCAGCCGGCGCGCGGCAGTTCCGGCCGTTGCGGCTTCGGGCGGAACTTCACCAGCACTTCACGTCCGTCGACGGAGGCCTGCGTGCGTTCCAGCGCGTCCCGCTCGGCGACTGCCTGGCGCCAATGTTCGCTGTCCCGGCCGTCAGGGCGGCCCTGTTCTTCCCAGATCGCATAGGCCCGTTTGCTGATCCACTCATGGCGTCTGTCGCTCATCTATCGATTCCGTTCGTGAAAGGCGTTATTCGGCAATTCTGTCCGGCAGAACAGGCGCGCGGCGCTTGGCTGCCATCAGCAAATCGAGTTCGATCGAGGAAGGCCCGAAACGGGTAAACAGACTCTCGGCCTGGTCGCTGCGCAGGCCATATTTGGAGGCGAATTCATCAAGGCTGTAAGGACGGCCGCGCAGGACTTTGGCCCGCCGCTCCGGTTCACGGATCTGCGTCATTGGTGGTAACCCCATCTGCTTTTACGAAGTGCGCGAACAAAACAGATTACAGCCGCAAAAGTTCCGTGATTTTTCAGGGTTTTTCCCGCCTCCCGCACAATCACACGCGGCAGGCATGGATTTTCACTAATCCGACTCATTGAGAAATTTTCGCCTAAAACATGCAGGAATTTCATGCGTTTAGGAAAACGGGTGCCGCCTCGGCCGAGAAATGGGCTTTATTCACGAAAGATTACTCTATAGAATCAATCGTGTTATTCGGTCCGCAGGGGCAAAAAACGCTGTGTTCCCCGCGTTCATGCTGACCGAGCCAGGAGGATTTGGCTTAATCCATCAAGAGGAGACAGACATGATGAATGCCCTGCCGCCACTTCATAACGGCCACGCGCCGTTTACCCTCCAGCAGCTATTTCGCGAAGCACTTTACGCCTTCGAGGAATGGGACAGCGAATTGACCGAACCGATCGTGACCCATGAAGGAAGGGTCATCCCGATCAGCTTCGTTTTCGAAGCCATGCGCGAATGCACCGACATCGTGCCGATGAATATCGTCGGTGCCGTCACCGAGCGGCTGACCAAGCCCTGGGAGGGCGAAGGTCCGCTTGACCAGATGACCTTCTCGACGGCCGCACGCGTCATGCGCGTGCTGGTGCGCAAACGCCTGCTTGCCAACGGCACAGCGGACCTTGTCGCCGTCTCGGCGCATGCGGCCGAGGACCAGAGCCGCGACTGACGGGAAAGGGATCGCGGCTAACGGATGTTGAGCTGCGATCCTTTTCCGCTTCGTCGGAACCTCCCCCATTTCCAGCCGTTTACTGAATGATCCCAGTTCGTACCGGATTTGGGAATTATTCAGTTATTCAGCGCTTTACAGCGTTCTCGCGCGTCTTGAATGCGCCGGCGCTGGAATGGCGCAGTCACAGCCCGTAGATGACGGGCGAGGAATAGCACCATGCTGAGATCCATCGTTCATGAAATCATCGGCACGCCGCGACGTGAGCCGGAACTTCCGCAATCGCTCGAGCAGTTTCGAGACAGCAAACGGGTGCTGATCATCTTCGCCGATGCGCAGGACGACCGCGCGGCAACCCAGGACGAATGGTTGCGGAACGCGCAGATGCGCCTCATCGAGGAAGACGTCGAAGTGTTCATCATCGCCGGCGGCGGCGCTTTCTCGCTGTTCGACGATGGCTGGGAACTTGATGCGGACGATATTCGCGAGCGGCTGCAAGGGCCATCTTACAGTGAGTTCGGGCTGATCCTGATCGGGCGTGACGGCGCGGTGAAGCTACGTTCAAGCGAGCCGCGGACGGCGGAAGAGATTTTCGCCGCGCTGGACAAGCTGCCGAAGAAGGCGTCGTGATAGCTGCTGGCGACGTGCGCCCAACCGCTCAGAGTTCGAAGGCTTCCTTGAGGCCGAGGCTCTTGCGTTCGCGCAGGTCGAGATCGGACTCGATATGGGCGATATGATGCAGCATCAGCTGGCAGGCGCGGTCGAGTTCCTTGCCTTCGATCGCCGAGATGATATCGCCATGTTCGGAATGGCCGCAGCTGGAAGCGGTCGACTGGCCGTAGAGCGCGATGACGAGGGATGAGCGGGCGACGAGCTCCTCCATGAAGCGCTGCATGATGGCGTTGCCCGAAATTTCCGCCAGCATCAGGTGGAAATCGCCGGATGCCTTGATCTCGGCGCGCCGGGCCGTCTGGCCGCGCTCGCTCATCAGGCGGCCTTCTTCCTGCAAAAGCTCTCGCAGATTCCCGATGTCATCAGGGGTGATCCGCGCCGCCGCCTCCCGCAATATGCCGGGCTCGACGAGGCGCCGGGCAGAAAAGATCTGGCGGGCCTCATCAGGGGAGGGATAGGCGACGAAGGCGCCGCGGTTCTTCTCGACGCTGACGAGGCCCTCATAGGAAAGCGCCTGCAGCGCCGCGCGGGCAAGTGTGCGGCTGACGTTGAAGAGATTGCCGACGTCGCTTTCGGAAAGCTTGGTGCCGGGGGAAAGCCTGCGCTCGACGATTGCCTCGCGAATGGCATCGCGGATCTGATGCGCGCCGGTTTCGGCGACTTCTTCGGCCTGCATGGCCTTGGCGGCGGATTTCATGAAAACTATTCCCTGATGGCGGGCAAACCATACCCGGCTTCGCGGCAAAAGTTAAACGGAATTTGTCATCGAAATGGCGGCTAAATTGTATACGATTTTTTGAGTAAATTGCAGACGATAGCCTAAATCCTGTGCAGGCGATGCGGTGCTTATAAAATGGGCCTGCACGGCTTTGAGTGTTAAAATCCTTTCCCGCTAAGGGCTTAGTTGGCGTTGGAAGCGATTGGCACGGCAGATGCATCATCTTTCCCGAACAGGGGAAGGCATGATGTCGAAAGCGGCAGAGATCGATATAGTATCCGTTTCGAAGGTCTACGGAGCGACGACGGCCGTGCACGGGATCAGCCTGAAGATTCCGGCCGGTTCCTATTGCTGCTTCCTCGGCCCGTCGGGCTGCGGCAAGACCTCGACGCTGCGCATGATCGCCGGCCATGAGAGCATTTCTTCCGGCGACATCAGGCTCGGCAAAACGGTCGTCACCGATCTTCCGCCTGCAAGGCGCGGCACGGCTATGATGTTCCAGTCCTATGCGCTCTTCCCGCATCTCGACCTGGTCGACAATGTCGCCTTCAGCCTGAAGATGAAGGGCGTCGACAAGGCGGAGCGGCGGGCCAAGGCGCTTGAGATGCTGAAGCTGATGCAGATGGAGCCCTATGCCAACAGGCGTCCGGCTCAGCTTTCGGGCGGCCAGCAGCAGCGTGTGGCGCTGGCCCGCGCCTTGATTACCGATCCGGAGGCGCTGCTGCTCGACGAGCCACTGTCGGCGCTCGATCCCTTCCTGAAGATCCGTATGCGCGCAGAGCTCAAGAAGCTGCAGAAGTCGCTCGGCATCACCTTCGTCCATGTCACCCACAGCCAGGAAGAGGCGATGGCGCTCGCTGACGTCATCGTCATCATGAATGACGGCCGGATCGAGCAGGCGGCGGCACCCCGCGAGGTTTTCGAGAAGCCGGCAACCGCCTTCGTCGCGCGGTTCATGGGTGATCACAACGTCTTGTCCGGCCGCGTGACGTCGAGCGCGGACGGCATGCTCGTCATGACCGTGCCGGAGGGGCAGAGCTTTTCCGTGCGGGGCGAGGGCAGGGAAGTCGGCGAACCTGTCGATATCGGCATCCGCACCGATCGCGTGCGTCTGCAGGTGGCGACAGAGTGGACGCTCGGCTTCAACGGGATAGTCTCCAACGTCGAATATCGCGGCTCCTCGGTGAAGATCACCGTTTTCGGCGCCGGCAGCGACGACTTCACCGTCATTGCTGACGATAGCGACTATTTCGCCCGTCCGGTCGCCGTAGGCGACGCGGTCTCGCTCAGCTGGGAGCGTGAGGATGCGGTGCTTCTCGGCCGCGCCTCTGCATGAACAATCAAAAACATCAACTTCCACATCAAGAAAAGGGGAACTGACATGACGACTGAAACGACATCGACTAAGGCGGAAAAGGGTCTTTCCCGCCGCACGCTCTTGAAGACGGGTGCTGCCGCCGTCGGCGCCATCGCCGGCTCCGGAGCCATCACCGGCTTTCCCACGATCTGGGCGAAGACGAACATCACGCTTCGCCAGTTCGGCACTGGCGTTTCGAACATCAACGCCATCGCCGAGAAGTGCAAAGCCGATCTCGGCATCACGCTGGAGATGACCGCGACCGATTCCGACGCTGCCGCCCAGCGTGCCGTCACCCAGCCCGACAGCTACGACATCGCCGACATCGAATACTGGATCGCCAAGAAGGTATTTCCAACGGGCGTGCTCCAGCCGATGGACGTCAAGAAGCTCAAATATTACGACAAGATCGTGCCGCTCTTCATCAACGGCAAGATGAAGCCGGACAGCGTCATCGCCCAGGGCACCGCACCGCACACCGTCGGTTTCGTTGAGGCGCAGGGCGCCAAGAAGTTCGCCAAGGAGCCGACGCAGTGGATGACGATGGTTCCCACCATCTACAATGCCGATACGCTCGGCATTCGTCCCGATCTCGTCGGCCGCGACATTACGAGCTGGGCCGACATCATGGATCCGAAGTTCAAGGGCAAGACCTCGATCCTCAACATCCCGTCGATCGGCATCATGGATGCGGCAATGATCATGGAGGCCTTGGGCAACATCAAATATGCCGACAAGGGCAACATGACCAAGGAAGAGATCGACAAGACGATCGACTTCCTCATCAAGGCCAAGAGCGACGGCCAGTTCCGTGCCTTCTGGAAGAGCTTCGACGAGTCGGTCAACCTGATGGCTTCGGGCGAGGTCGTCATCCAGTCGATGTGGTCGCCGGCCGTCGCCGCCGTCCGCTCCAAGGGCATCGCCTGCAAATACCAGCCGCTCAAGGAAGGTTATCGCGCCTGGGGCGGCGGCCTCGGCCTTGCCTCGCATCTGAAGGGCGCACAGCTCGATGCGGCGTACGAATACATCAACTGGTATACGTCGGGCTGGGTCGGCGGTTATCTCAACCGCCAGGGCTACTACTCCGCCTGCATGGAGACGGCCAAGAACTTCATGACGGCAGACGAATGGGGTTACTGGATCGAGGGCAAGCCGGCGCAGGGCGATATCCTCTCTCCCGAAGGCAAGGTCATGGAAAAGGCCGGTGCGGTGCGCGACGGCGGTTCCTTCGAAGCCCGCATGGGTGCAGTCGCCTGCTGGAACTCGGTCATGGACGAGGACCGCTACATGGTCCGCCGCTGGAACGAGTTCATCGCAGCTTGATCCCTCCTGGAGGGCGGGGAGCTGCTGTCTTTCGCCGACGCTCAAGACGTCAGTTCGCTCCGCCCCCTCAACAGCCCTTCGGGCATCGTCTCCCCGCTGGGGAGAAGCGGGAGTTTTGCGGGCGGGCCGCATGACGACAGGTGGAGTTGTGGTAGCGGAGACGCTGCCACGATTCTCTTCTCCCCAGCGGGGGTCCGAAGAACGGGTCGAGACCGGTGGCTCGACCCAGGCACAGGTGCCGGCAGGCGCATGAGGGGGGCCGCACCCACCTTTGTTCCGCTTGATGTAATCAGAACGGAGAACCGGATATGGCGACCATTGCAGTGGAAACGGAGGAAGGCAGCCGCGGCGCAGGCGGCAGACGTTCTTTCCGCCTCTCCCCCTCAGCCATCTCCTATCTCCAGGCGACGCCGCTGATCGCCATCCTCGGCTTCTTCTTCCTGCTGCCGATCGCCATGATCGCTGTCGTCAGCTTCTGGGATTATGACTTCGCCGGCCTCTATCCTGATTTCCTCACCATGAACTACACTGACACGCTCGGCTCATGGGTGACGTGGAAGACCTATCTCAACACGCTGAAATTCACCGCCATCGTCTGGGCGCTGACGCTCGTCATCGGGTTCTGGGTCGCCTATTTCCTGGCATTCCACATCCGCAAGACTTCGATGCAGATGATCCTCTTCCTCGTCTGCACCGTGCCGTTCATGACCTCGAACATCATTCGCATGATCTCCTGGATCCCGGTGCTCGGACGCAATGGCCTGGTCAATTCGGCGCTGATCAAGATGGGCATCATTCCTCAGCCGATCGAATGGCTGCTCTATTCCGATTTCGCCGTCGTGCTTGCCATGGTGCATCTCTATACCTTGTTCATGGTGACGCCGATCTTCAACACGCTGATGCGCATCGACCGGTCGCTGTTCGAGGCGGCGCGCGATGCCGGCGCATCGGGCTGGCAGGTGCTGTGGAACGTCGTCATTCCGCTTGCCAAACCCGGCATGGCGATCGGCACGATCTTCGTCGTCACGCTCGTGATGGCGGATTTTTCGACGGTACAGGTGATGTCCGGCGGCCAGAGCGCCTCGGTAGCGCTGATGATGAAGAACCAGATGTCGCTGCTGCAATATCCGGCCGCCGCCGCCAATGCGGTGGTGCTGCTTGCGGTCGTGCTGCTGATGGTCGCCGCCATCCTGCGGGTCGTTGATATCCGCAAGGAGCTTTGAGATGAATCACGAAAAACGCGGCCTCGAATTCTATCTGCTGGCGATCTTCTTCGTCGTCTTCGTGCTGTTCCTCTACGGTCCGCTCTCGGCGATCCTGATCCTCTCCTTCCAGGGACCGGATGGTGGCCTGACCTTCCCGATGAACGGCGTTTCCACGCACTGGTTCTTCAACCTGTTCGAAAAGCAGGCGGTCGGCGATTTCGGTGCCTCGTTCCGTCGCTCCTTCACCCTCGGGCTGATGGTGATGGTGGTGACCGTCGTCGTGTCGCTGCTGGCCGGCCTTGCCTTCCGCCGCCGTTTCCGCGGTTCGACTGTGCTGTTCTACGCCACGGTCGCCAGCCTGGTCGTGCCGTCGATCATCATTTCGCTCGGCATCGGCGTGGTTTTTCAGGAGGGCGGTCTCAAGCCCGCATGGTATTCCTCGGCCTTCGGCGCACATCTGACCTGGACGCTGCCCTTCGGCGTATTGATCATGTTTGCCGTCTTCAACCGTTTCTCGCCCGCTTACGAGGAGGCGGCCCGCGATCTCGGCGCCACCTCCTGGCAAACCTTCCGCCACGTCGTGCTGCCGATGATCGCACCGAGCCTGATCGGCGTCGGGCTGTTCGGCTTCACGCTGTCTTATGACGAATTCGCGCGCACATTGATGACATCGGGCAGCTACAATACGCTGCCGCTCGAAATCTACGGCATGACCACCAACGTCACGACGCCGGTGCTCTACGCTCTCGGCACGGTGACGACGCTGTTTTCTTTCACCATCATTCTCATCGCGCTCGGCATCATGACCATGCTGGGGCGGCGGCAGGCAAAGATAGACTGATATGCGCATCCTCATCGTCAATCCGAATACCACGGCCTCCATGACCGAGAAGGCTGCGGCCGCCGCGCGTGCGGTGGCGGCGTCCGGCACGGAGATCGTCGCCGCGACATCCAGCATGGGGCCGGTCTCCATCGAGGGGCATTATGACGGGGCGCTCGCGATTCCTGGCCTGCTCTTGGAACTTAAGGAGCGGCAGGCGGCGGGTTACGACGCGGCGGTGATTGCCTGCTTCGACGATACCGGGCTCGAAGCGGCGCGAAGTTTTGCCGATGTACCGGTTCTCGGTCTGTGCGAATCCGCCGTGGTCACGGCGGGCTTCCTGGCGCAGCGTTTCACCGTGGTGACGACGCTGGAGCGGTCGCGGGTGCTGATCGACAATCTGGTACGCCGCTACGGCATGGGCGACCGGGCGAAGGTGCGCGCCTCTGATATTCCGGTGCTGGAGTTGGAAAACGCGGCCTCGGGCGCGATCGGCAAGCTGAGGGCCGAGATTGAGCGGGCGCTTGTCGAAGACGGGGCCGAAGCGATCGTGCTCGGCTGCGCCGGCATGACCGATCTGGCCAGGGAATTGCAGGCGATTTACGGCGTGCCCGTCGTCGACGGTGTCGCGGCCGCCGTCAAGCAAGCCGAGGCGCTGGTGTCGCTCGGGCTTTCCACCAGCAAGCGCGGCTCCTACGCCTTGCCGCTGCCGAAACCCTTTATGGGCGCGATGAGCGGTTTCTCGCCGGCCCCGAAAATCGGCTGAACCATGGCGGTCTCCTTCGATTTCAAAGAGCTCAGCGAGCGCGAGCGTTACAAGCTGATGATCGGCACGATCATCCCGCGGCCGATCGCGCTGGTGACGACGGTCGACGAACATGGCCGGATCAACGCCGCGCCCTTCAGCTTCTTCAACTGCCTGTCGGCCGATCCGCCGATCCTGGCGATCGGCGTCGAGAACAATGCCGACATGTCGTTCAAGGACACCGGCCACAATATTCGCCTGACCGAGGTCTTCACGGTCAACATCGTCTCCTTCGCCATCGCCGAGGCCATGCATGTCTGCGGCGCGAAATATCCGCGTGGTGTCGACGAGTTGAAGCAGGCGGGGTTAACGGCGATACCTGGCGCGAAGGTGGCGTCGCCCTTTATCGCCGAGGCGCCGGCCGCCTTCGAATGCCGGCGGCATGTGACGCTGGAGCTCGGCCGCTCACGGCAGATTATCCTCGGTGAGATCGTCTATGCGCATTACCGCGACGGCGTCGTCGATCCGGAACGGCTGCATGTCGATCCGGCCGCGGTCGATGCCATTGCTCGATTGGGCGGCGATACCTGCGCCACCATCCGCGATCGTTTTGAGATGCTGACGCCGAAGCTCTGAAGACCAAGTTTTGCTTTACTTTTTCTCTTCTGATGAGAATGGTCTGCAGCGGATCATTGCAGGAGAGGAGCGCCTATCATGACAATCGACAACGATCTCAGTCGGATCGCCGAGCAGGAAAAGGCGCTGAGCTTCGATGCCTTCGATCTCACCACTGCCTGGCAGCTCGGCAAGCTTCTGCAGGAGCTCGCCAGCGAGCGCGGCCTCGGCATCGCAATCGACGTGACGCTGCATTCGATGCCGGTCTTCTATGCCGCGCTCCCGGGCGTGACGCCGGACAACGTCAATTGGGTCAGGCGCAAGCGCAACATGGTGCTGCGTTATTTCCGCAGCAGCTATGCCTCCGGCCTGAAGCTCAGCAAGGATGGCAAGACGGTCGAGGACAACGGGCTTGATGGCGCGGATTATGCGCCGCATGGCGGCAGTTTTCCGATCAACGTCAAAGGCACGGGTTGCATCGGCGCCGTCACAGTCTCCGGTCTGCCGCAGCGCGACGACCACAATCTTGTGGTCGAGGCTCTGGCGCTGATGCTGGCGAAGGATCTCGATACGTTGCGGCTCTCTCCGCTGTGACGCCGCCGCATCTGCCGGAACAATCCGAGCGCCGGACGGTCGGCGCCGGCCGCTGAAACAGCCGTCAGAGCCTGCCGCCGGCCTCGGCGATGCCCTTCGTCAGGCTGCCCGTTGCCGGGAAAAGCGGGATGAGGCAAGCCTGCAGGGCGTGATAAATGTCGCCCTTGCCGGGGAAGAGCGCGTGCGAGGGAACGAGATCCTCCGTCAGTTCCTCGTGCCAGCCTCCGCTCCTGTGGTCGATGAAGGCGCGTTCGATCACGTTCCAGATCTTGCGGTAGCATTCCTCGTGATAGTCGCTCGGCAGGTGCTCATTGAGGAAATGCGCGGCAGCCGCACCCTCGCAGGCCGGCCACCAGAGCTTGTTGCGCTTGGCCGGTTTGTCGTCCCAGTCGAGCGTGTAGAAGAAGCCGCCCTTGTCATTGTCCCAGCCGAGGGCCATGGATTGTTCGAAAAGGGCTTTCGCCGCATCCGGCATCCATTCGATGCGTTTGCCGCCGAGGGCCCAGAGCTGCAGGATGAGGCGCGCCCATTCTAACCAGTGGCCTGGCGTCGTGCCGGCCGGGCGGAACATTTCGTTTGGATGATAGTAATCCTTGTCGAGGTTCCATTCGGCGTCGAAATGTTCGGCGACGCGCCAGTCGACCGAACCGGCCGCACGGCGGATGACGAGATCGGCGATGCTTTCGGCCTTGGCGAGGTAATCCCTGTCGCCGGTGGCTTCAAAGGCCGCCATCAGCGCCTCGGTCAGGTGCATGTTGGAATTCTGGCCGCGATAGGCGCCGCCGTCGAGCGGCTGCCACTCGGCGGTGAATTCCTCGGCGATCGCGCCGTGGCGCGGTTCCCAGAACTTCTTGTTCAGGATCTCGGTGATATCGGCCAGCATGCCGTCGGCCAGCGGATGCCCGATTGTCTTTGCAGAGGAGGCGGCGAGCAGGACGAAAGCGTGGCCGTAGCCCTGCTTGTTGGAATCGACCGGACCGTTATTGTCGAGCGACCAGAAATAGCCGCCGTTCTTGCGGTCGCGATGGTGGTTCCAGAGATAGTCCATGCCATGGTCGACGACGTCGCCGGCGCCGGGACGGCCGAGCAGGGCGCCGATCGAGAAACAATGGACCGCGCGCGCCGCAATATGGATGCCGCGCACCTGGCCCTCGGCATCGAGCGGCCTACCGGTGCTGTCGAGATCGTAGAAGCCACCCTTGGGATTGATCGAATCGTGCTGAAAGAAATCGAAGAGGCCATTTGCCTGCGCCAGCAGCCAGCTGCGGTGATATGCGCGGCTTGTCCAGTTTCCAAGCGCGGCGTTGCCGGTTGCGGGTGCCATGATACTCCTCCGATTTCGTGCACAAGCCTAGCAAAGGCCTATATAGAGCTCGGGCGAGCCTGTCATCGGCGAAGCTTTGCAAAGCATGAAATCGATAGCCATATATTGACATAAAGATATCTTTATGTGATCTGGAAGTCTGGTCTTACGACGTCAAGGAGCCCTCCCGTGTTTGATACTCTCTTTGGTCCGGAAACGGGCAAGCGTGACGGCAGTGAAGTTTTCGCCGCTTTGAAGAAAGCCGCGAGCGAGCGCATCCTTGTTCTCGACGGCGCCATGGGCACGCAGATCCAGGGCCTCGGTTACGACGAAGACCAGTTCCGCGGCACCCGCTTCATCGGCTGCGCCTGCCATCAGAAGGGCAATAACGATCTTCTGATCCTGACCCAGCCGGATGCGATCGAAGAGATCCATTACAAATATGCCAAGGCCGGCGCCGATATTCTGGAGACCAACACCTTCTCCTCGACCCGCATCGCCCAGGCCGATTACCAGATGGAAGGTGCCGTCTACGACCTCAACAAGGAAGGTGCCGAAATCGTGCGCCGGGCAGCAATCCGCGCCGAGCGCGAGGACGGCCGCCGCCGCTTCGTCGCCGGCGCCATCGGTCCGACCAACCGCACCGCATCGATCTCGCCCGATGTCAACAATCCCGGTTTCCGTGCCGTCACCTTCGACGATCTGCGCGACGCCTATGGCGAGCAGATCGACGGGCTGATCGACGGCGGCGCCGACATCATCCTGATCGAGACGATCTTCGACACACTGAACGCCAAGGCGGCGATCTTCGCCTGCGAGGAACGCTTCGAGGCCAAGGGCGTGCGCCTGCCGGTGATGATCTCCGGCACGATTACCGACCTTTCCGGCCGCACGCTCTCCGGCCAGACGCCGTCAGCCTTCTGGAACTCGGTGCGCCACGCCAATCCTTTTACGATCGGGTTGAACTGCGCCCTCGGGGCGAACGCGATGCGTCCGCATCTGCAGGAGCTTTCGGGCGTTGCCGATACTTTCATCTGCGCCTATCCGAATGCCGGCCTGCCGAACGAGTTCGGCCAGTATGACGAAACGCCGGAGTTGATGGCGGCGCAGATCGACAGTTTCGCGCGTGAAGGCCTGGTCAATATTGTCGGCGGCTGCTGCGGCTCGACGCCGGAGCATATCCGGGCGATCGCCGAGACTGTCGCCAAATACAAGCCGCGGCCGATCCCGGAGCATCGTCCTTTCATGTCGTTGTCGGGCCTCGAGCCCTTCGAGCTGACCAAGGACATTCCGTTCGTCAATGTCGGCGAGCGCACCAACGTCACCGGCTCGGCGAAGTTCCGCAAGCTGATCACCAATGCCGATTACACGGCAGCCCTAGATGTCGCCCGCGACCAGGTGGAAAACGGCGCGCAGGTGATCGACATCAACATGGACGAAGGCCTGATCGATTCCGAGAAGGCGATGGTCGAGTTCCTCAACCTGATCGCCGCCGAGCCCGACATCGCCCGCGTGCCTGTCATGATCGACTCGTCGAAATTCTCGATCATCGAATCCGGCCTGAAGCGGGTGCAGGGCAAGCCGATCGTCAACTCGATCTCGCTGAAGGAAGGCGAGGAAAATTTCCTCGCACAGGCGCGGCTTTTGCGCAATTACGGCGCCGCCGTCGTCGTCATGGCCTTCGACGAAGCGGGACAAGCCGACAGTTATGAGCGCAAGGTGGAAATCTGCGAGCGCGCCTATAAGCTGCTGACCGAGAAGATCGGGTTCCCGCCCGAGGACATTATCTTCGACCCGAACATCTTCGCGGTCGCGACCGGCATCGAAGAGCACAACAATTACGGCGTCGACTTCATCGAGGCGACGCGGACGATCCGTGAGCGCATGCCGCTCGTGCATATCTCGGGCGGCGTCTCCAACCTGTCCTTCTCCTTCCGTGGCAACGAGCCGGTGCGCGAGGCGATGCATGCCGTGTTCCTCTACCACGCCATCCAGGCGGGCATGGACATGGGCATCGTCAATGCCGGCCAGCTCGCGGTCTATGACAACATCGATCCCGAGCTGCGCGACGCCTGCGAGGACGTGGTGCTGAACCGCCGTCCCGACAGCACCGAGCGGCTGCTCGAAGTGGCCGAGCGTTTCCGTGGCGCCGGGGCAAAGGAGGGTCGTGTCCAGGATCTCTCCTGGCGCGAATGGAGCGTGGAGAAGCGTCTTGAACATGCGCTTGTCAACGGCATCACCGAATATATCGAGGCCGATACCGAAGAAGCGCGCCGGCAGGCGGCCCGTCCGCTGCACGTCATCGAAGGGCCGCTGATGGCCGGTATGAATGTCGTCGGCGACCTGTTCGGCTCGGGCAAGATGTTCCTGCCGCAGGTGGTCAAGTCGGCGCGGGTCATGAAGCAGGCCGTCGCCGTCCTGCTTCCCTACATGGAAGAGGAAAAGCGCCTCAACGGCGGCGACGACCGACAGTCGGCCGGCAAGATCCTGATGGCGACCGTCAAGGGCGACGTGCACGATATCGGCAAAAACATCGTCGGCGTCGTGCTCGCCTGCAACAACTATGAGATCGTCGATCTCGGCGTCATGGTGCCGGCAACGAAGATCCTCGAAACGGCGATCGCCGAAAAGGTCGATGTCATCGGTCTTTCCGGCCTGATCACGCCGTCGCTCGACGAAATGGTGCATGTCGCGACCGAGATGGAGCGGCAGGGCTTCGAAATTCCGCTGCTGATCGGCGGCGCCACCACCAGCCGTGTGCATACGGCCGTGAAGATCCACCCCGGTTACAACAAGGGGCAGGCCGTCTACGTCACCGATGCGAGCCGCGCCGTCGGCGTCGTTTCGGCGCTGCTCTCGCCGGAGACGCGGCAGGGTTATGTCGACGATGTCAGAGCCGAATATGCCAAGGTGGCGGCCGCGCATGCCCGCAGCGAGGCGGAGAAGGTGCGCCTGCCTTTGGCACGAGCCCGCGAGAATGCGCATAAGGTCGACTGGTCGGCCTACAAGCCGACGAAGCCGCAATTCTTCGGCACGAGGGTGTTCGAGGATTACGATCTGGCCGAACTCGCGAGATATATCGACTGGACGCCGTTCTTCCAGACTTGGGAATTGCGCGGCCGTTTCCCCGCCATTCTCGAAGACGAGAAGCAGGGCGAGGCGGCGCGGGCGCTCTGGGTCGATGCCCAGGCGATGCTGAGAAAGATCATCGACGAAAAGTGGTTCCGGCCGCGCGCCGTCATCGGCTTCTGGCCGGCCGGCGCCTTCGGCGACGATATCCGCCTCTTCACCGACGAAAGCCGCAGCAAGGAGCTTGCCACTTTTTACACGCTTCGCCAGCAGCTTTCGAAGCGGGACGGGCGGGCGAACGTGGCGCTTTCGGACTTCGTGGCGCCTGTCACCAGCGGCGTGCCGGATTATGTCGGCGGCTTCGTGGTGACGGCCGGAATCGAGGAAATCGCTATCGCCGAACGCTTCGAGCGGTCGAACGACGACTATTCCTCGATCCTCGTCAAGGCGTTGGCCGACCGCTTCGCCGAAGCTTTCGCCGAGCGCATGCATGAGCAGGTGCGCCGCGAATATTGGGGCTATGCGAGGGATGAGCAGCTCAGTAACGAGGATCTCATCGGTGAAGCCTATACCGGCATCCGCCCGGCGCCCGGCTATCCCGCTCAGCCCGACCACACGGAAAAGGCAACGCTCTTCAAGCTGCTCGATGCAGAAAAAGCCGCCGGCGTGAAGCTGACGGAGAGCTATGCGATGTGGCCCGGCTCATCGGTCTCCGGCATCTATATCGGCCATCCCGACTCATATTATTTCGGCGTCGCCAAGGTGGAGCGCGACCAGGTGGAGGACTATGCCAAGCGCAAGGGCATGGAGATTTCCGAGGTCGAGCGTTGGCTTGGGCCGGTGCTGAACTACGTGCCGCGCAAGGCGGACGAGGAGATCGACGACGCGGCGTAGAGGTCCGCTCGTTGCCGTTCTTAATGCGATGAATCAACAGATGATGAAGCCGAAAAATGATTCACTTTCCGGCTTCATGCTTTTGATGTGGCGCGATAATTTCCCGTGGTCAGGCGGTTCGAATTCGATAGCGGAAGTGACGATGGAATGCATCCTTAGGTAGGTGAGGGAATGAGGCCGCAGTGCAAGTAACCATCCGAGCCGCAAAGGCCAGTCTGTCGAAATTGATCGATGCCGCTCTTTCCGGTGAGGAGGTGGTGATCACCAAAGGGCGCAAGCCCGTGGTGAAGCTTGTTCCGGTTGTACGATCCTCCTTCAAAATTGGACTGCTCAAAGGACAAGTCTTTGGAGACGGGCCGGATTTCTTTGAGCCGATCGACGAGGGCGCCCGCTGTCTCGAAAGGGATCGGTTGAGTTTGCTTCTGCTTGATAGGTTTCCAGCCTTCCCCGAATTATCCGTATAACTTGGATAGCCTCAAGCCGTCAGCTCACGCCGATCGTCAGCTCGGCCACGAAATCATAGGCATCGCCGCGATAGAGCGAGCGGGTGAATTCCACAGCGCGGCCGGAGCCGAGGTAGGAGATACGCTCGATCGACAGGCCGGCCGCACCGACAGGAACGCCGAGAAGCTGAGCGTCGGCCTCCTTCATGTTAGTCGCCGAAATGCGCTGTACGGCGCGTACCGGTCGGACGTTGAGGCGCTCCAGTTCGGCATAGAGCGAATTGGTGACGGCGGAGGGGTTCGGCAGGAATTCGCCGGAGACGCTGGCGTTTTCGATTGCCAATGGCTGGTCGTCGGCGATGCGCAGGCGCGAGAGTCGCGACACCTTCATGCCGGCGGGTAGGCCAAGGATCATCATTTCGTCGGGCGAGGGGGTATGCACGCCCTTGTGCAGCCATTCGGAGCGGGAGGACATGCCGCGGCGCGCCATGTCCTCGGTGAAAGAGGTGAGCTGCGACAGGCGCTGCTCGACCTTGGAGACTGGTTTGGCGACGAAGGTGCCCGAGCCGTGGCGGCGCACCAGCAGGCCATCGGCGACGAGCTCGTCGATCGCCTTGCGGACGGTGACGCGGCTGACGGCGGCAAATTCGGCGATGTCGCGTTCCGGCGGCAGCGCATCGCCCTGGCCGAGCGTGCCGGTGCGCACGGCTTCTTCGAGCGTGCGGCGCAGCTTGACATAGAGGGGTCCGGTACCCGCCGCCTGCAGGCGCTGCAAAGACAGGAGGGTGGCGAGATCGTCGGTCATGCCGCACCTCTCTGCTGATCGTTGAGGAGCTTGACCGCGAGTTCCACCGCGCCCTGCAGGGCATCGTTCTCCGGCCTGGCGAGCAGCGGCTTGTAGCGTTCGGAAAGCCAGGGCTCGTAAGCTTCCGCAAGACCGCCGAGCAGGCAGATCGACGGGCATTCCGGCCAGAGCAGCGCGTCGAGGCTTTCGCCGATCGCCGTTGCGGCGTCCCTGACGATACCGACCGCGACGACGTCGCCTTCTGACGCATGCTTGAAGACCATGGGCGCGTAACGGGCAAAATCCGTTGGCCGGGCCGTATGGGCGAAATTGACGATCTGCTCCGGGTCGTTGCCGTATTCGATCATGACCGCTTCGGTGATCGGCGATGCTGGGCGCACCCCGTCACGGGCGAGTAGCGACCGTTCCATGAGGTCACGGCCGAGGCGGGCGCCGCTTGCCTGGTCGCCGACAACGAAGCCCCAGCCGCCGATGCCCTTCAGCCGGCCATCCCTTCGCGCATTATAGACCGAACCGGTGCCGAAGGCGCCGACGATGCCGTCGGCATCGCCGAGCGCGCCCTGTAGGGAGATCAAGGCATCGGTGACGACACAGCCTTGGGCAAAGGGCAGGGCTCTTTCGATTCGTTTGCCGTAGTCCAAGACGTTGGCGCCCGCGACGCCGACGACCGATACAACGGAGGATAGGGCTTCAGCGTTGAGACCAGCGTCGCTGAGCGCCTGCCGGGCGGATTCGACGATGTTGAGCAGGGAGTTTTCCAGGTCGGACAGGATATTGGCAGGGCCTGCCTTGCCGCGGCCAAGGACGTTGCCGTTTCTATCCGCGACCGCTGCCCGGCAGCTCGTCCCGCCGCCGTCTATGCCGATTGCAAGCTCCGTCATCGGGCCTCCGATACGCCGTTCCCCTTGGATTTTCTTACAATACCAAAAAAATACCATTTACCAAGTGGGGGCAGCGGCGAAAATTTATCTTTTTATCGCGTTGATTTTGTTCATCAAAAATTTTTAATGAATTTTTGAAGGCCGAAAAGTTAAATTTCATCTGGACAATTGGTATTTTTTTGGCCTTAATTCCGAAAAAGGGAACAGCATTTCGAAGCCCACGAAACCCGGCAGCAAAGCCAAGCCGGACCCGCTTCGAAGATGATCGAAGAATGATCCGCCGGCTTGGTAGGCTGGCGGATAATTTAGGATCCATAGCTTTCCCCTCAGTCATCGCGCGGTGCAGATTATCTGCAGGGTGCGCAGCCGGACCGCAGGCGATCGCCTTCGGCCTATCGAGCTTTCGGGGCCGGCAGTTGCTGGCGGCCCTCCAAGGGGCATTGGGCGTTTCCTCAGGCGCGCCAATTGCTTGTTTCAGATCGAAAACGGCGCCTTGGCGCTAAAAACAGGAGAGGGAAATGAAAAACACTGCTCTGAAAAGCCTGCTGCTTGCCTCAAGCCTTCTGACCTCGGCAGGTCTCGTCCATGCCGCCGATGTCACGCTGACCGTCGAAAGCTGGCGTAACGACGACCTGCAGATCTGGCAGGAGAAGATCATTCCGGCGTTTGAAGCGAAAAACCCGGGCATCAAGATCGTCTTCTCGCCGACAGCCCCGACCGAATACAACGCTTCGCTGAACGCCAAGCTCGATGCCGGCTCCGCAGGCGATATTATTACCTGCCGTCCGTTCGACGCCTCGCTCGAACTCTTCAACAAGAAGCAGCTCGTCGACATCACCAGCCTGCCGGGTATGGAGAACTTCTCGCCGGTCGCCAAGGCTGCCTGGACGACCGACGACGGCAAGTCCACCTTCTGCGTGCCGATGGCTTCGGTCATCCACGGCTTCATCTACAACAAGGATGCCTTCGACAAGCTCGGCATCTCCGTGCCGAAGACGCAGGACGAGTTCTACGCAGCCCTCGACAAGATCAAGGCCGATGGCACCTATATTCCGCTCGCCATGGGCACGAAGGATCTCTGGGAAGCCGCGACCATGGGCTACCAGAACATCGGCCCGAACTACTGGAAGGGTGAAGAGGGCCGCCTAGCCCTGATCGCAGGCAAGCAGAAACTGACCGATCCCGAATGGGTCAAGCCCTTTGAAGAGCTTGCCAAGTGGAAGCCCTATCTCGGCGATGGTTTCGAAGCCCAGACCTATTCGGACAGCCAGAACCTCTTCACGCTGGGCCGCGCCGCCATCTACCCGGCCGGTTCGTGGGAGATCGCGCTCTTCAACACGCAGGCGCAGTTCAAGATGGGCGCTTTCCCGCCGCCGGTTCCGAAGGCAGGCGACCAGGGCTATATTTCCGATCATCCTGATATCGGCGTCGCCCTGAACGCGAAGAGCACGCATCCTGAGGAAGCCAAGAAGTTCCTCAGCTGGGTCGCTTCGCCCGAATTCGCCGATATCTATGCGAACGCGCTGCCGGGCTTCTTCAGCCTGAACTCCAGCCCGGTGAAGATGTCCGATCCGCTCGCTCAGGAGTTCGTTTCCTGGCGCGGCCCCTACAAGTCGACCGTCCGCTCGACCTACCAGATCCTGTCGCGCGGCACGCCGAACCTCGAGAACGAGACCTGGGTCGAATCGGCCAATGTGATCAACGGCACGGATACGCCGCAGGCCGCCGCCGAGAAGCTGCAGAAGGGCCTCGATAGCTGGTACAAGCCGGCCAAGTGAATGCGATCAGGGGTGGCGTTTGCGGCCCCTCATCCGGCCTGCCGGCCACCTTCTCCCCGCTTGCGGGGAGAAGGAGACTCGCAGCGACCTCCCAGCCCGTTATCGCATCCCCAGCGGGGCGTTCCCTCTCTTGCCAACCGCAGAGAGTTCGGGTGAGGCGCGACATTTTCCATCTGCGCCAGCAAGATTGCGGCGAGGCGACAAGAACAGGCAAAAGCCATGAGCGAAACCGACAACGCGGCCGATATCGTCCCGATCAAGCGCCCGGTGCGCTGGCACATCTTCGTCTTCATGCTGCCTGCGGTGATCGTCTACTCCGCTGTCATGGTGCTGCCGCTCATCGAAACGCTGAGGCTCTCGCTCTATAACACTGTCGACGGGCAGCCGGCCTTCGTCGGGCTTGCGAATTTCAAGGTGCTGTTCGGCGATCCGCGATGGGCGCATGATTTCTGGAACGCCCTCGTCAACAACGTGATCTTCTTCGCCATCCACATGTGCGTGCAGAACCCAATCGGCATTGCGCTCGCAGCCCTGCTTTCGGTACCGAAGCTGCGAGGCGTCGCCTTCTACCGCACGGCGATATTCCTGCCGACGCTGCTCTCCTTCGTCATCGTCGGCTTCATCTGGAAGCTGATCCTGTCGCCGATCTGGGGTGTGGCGCCCTGGATGCTCGACCTCATCGGCTTGAAATTCCTGTTCGCGCCGTGGCTCGGCAAGCCGGGTTCGGCGCTGATCGCCGTGTCGCTGATCTCCAATTGGCAATATATCGGCATTCCGATGATGCTGATCTATGCAGCGCTGCTCAGCATTCCCGAAGAGGTGATCGAGGCCGCCGAATGTGACGGCGTCACCGGCTGGGCCCAGTTCTGGAAGATCAAGCTGCCGCTCATCCTGCCGGCGATCGGCATCATCTCGATCCTGACCTTCGTCGGCAATTTCAACGCCTTTGACCTGATCTACACGGTGCAGGGCGCGCTTGCCGGACCCGACATGTCGACCGACATTCTCGGCACACTGCTTTACCGCACCTTCTTCGGTTTCCAGCTGCAGCTCGGTGACCGCTCGATGGGTGCGACGATCGCGACCGTGATGTTCCTCATCATTCTCGCCGGCGTCTCGCTTTATCTCTTCGTCATCCAGCGGCGCATGCGTCGCTACCAGTTCTGAGGAGCGCGCATGTCCAAGGCACGCACATCTCCGATCCGCACCGGCCTCGTGCACTTGGCGCTCAGCGCCTATACGCTGGTCGCTCTGTTTCCGGTGTTCCTGACCATCGTCAACTCGTTCAAGGATCGCAACTCGATCTTCCGCGAACCGCTGATGGTCCCGACGCCGTCGACCTTCAGCCTCGTCGGCTACCAGACGGTGCTGGGGCAGGGCGATTTCGCCACCTATTTCCAGAACAGCTTCGTTGTGACTGTTGTTTCGATCCTGCTGGTGCTGCTGTTCGGCGCCATGGCCGCCTTCGCTCTGTCTGAATACCGCTTCCGCGGCAATCTGCTGCTCGGGCTCTACATGGCGATCGGCATCATGATCCCGATCCGCCTCGGCACGGTGGCGATCTTGCAGGGCATGGTGGCGGCCGGTCTCGTCAATACGCTGACGGCGCTCGTCCTCGTCTATACCGCGCAGGGCATACCGCTGGCGATCTTCATACTGTCGGAATTCATGCGCACGGTTTCGGACGATCTGAAGAATGCCGGGCGCATCGACGGGCTTTCCGAATATGCGATCTTCTTCCGCCTGGTGCTGCCGCTGGTGCGCCCGGCCATGGCGACAGTCGCCGTCTTCACCATGATTCCGATCTGGAACGACCTCTGGTTTCCGCTGATCCTGGCGCCTGCCGAAAGCACCAAGACGGTGACGCTCGGTTCGCAGATCTTCATCGGCCAGTTCGTCACCAACTGGAATGCGGTGCTGGCGGCCCTGTCGCTAGCCATCCTACCGATCCTGATCCTTTACGTCATCTTCTCGCGGCAGCTGATCCGCGGCATCACGTCGGGAGCCGTCAAATGAACCAGGAGAAACCGATCCGCGTCGTCGTTGCGGGCCTCGGCAACATGGGCCGCAGCCACGCGCTCGCCTATCACAACAATCCCGGCTTCGAAATCGTCGGTCTCGTCAATCGCTCGACACCGGAGCTGGAGCCCGCGCTGCAGGGCTATACTGTTCATCCCGACTTCGCGACGGCGCTTGCGGAGCTGAAGCCGGATCTCTGCTCGATCAACACCTATTCCGACAGCCATGCCGATTATGCCGTCGCCGCCTTCGAGGCCGGTTGTCATGTCTTCGTGGAAAAGCCGCTGGCGACCACCGTCGCCGATGCCGAGCGGGTCGTTGCGGCAGCGGAGAAGGCGGGGCGCAAGCTGGTGATCGGCTATATCCTTCGCCATCATCCGTCCTGGATGAAGCTGATAGCGGAAGCGCGCAAGCTCGGCCCGCCTTACGTCTTCCGCATGAACCTCAACCAGCAGTCCAGCGGTCCGACCTGGGCGACGCACAAGTCGCTGATGCGCACGACCCCGCCGATCGTCGATTGCGGCGTGCATTATGTCGACGTCATGTGCCAGATCACCGATGCGAGAGCCGTCGAGGTGCGCGGCATGGGGCTGCGTCTCTCCGATGAAATCGCCGCCGACATGTATAATTACGGCCACCTACAGGTGCTTTTCGAGGACGGTTCGGTCGGCTGGTATGAGGCCGGCTGGGGACCGATGATCTCGGAGACAGCCTTTTTCGTGAAGGATGTAATGTCGCCGAAGGGCGCAGTGTCGATCGTCATGGATCCGAATGCCAAGTCCGACGATATAGACACGCACACCAAGACCTCGGTGATCCGTCTGCACACGGCTGAAACCGGCCCGGACGGCAAATTCATCAGGCCCGACCAGGATATGAGGATGACAGGCGAGCCCGGTCATCAGGCGCTCTGCGACTTGGAACAGGCCTTCATGCTGAGGGCGATCCGCGAGGATCTGAACCTCGATCGCCATATGGCGGATGCGGTGGCGTCGCTGCGCATCTGCCTTGCCGCCGACGAGAGCGTGCGTACCGGCCAGCCGGTCAGATTGTAAGGGAAACACAGTGGGATCGCTTCAACTCAAATCCATCCGCAAGACCTATGGCACGCATGAGGTGCTGAAAGGCATCAATCTCGAAGTCAAGGATGGCGAATTCGTCATCTTCGTCGGGCCGTCCGGCTGCGGAAAATCAACGCTGTTGCGCAGCATCGCCGGCCTCGAGGACGTGACCTCGGGCGCCGTCGTCATCAACGGCCGCGACGAGACGCTGACGCCGCCGGCCAAGCGCGGCATCGCCATGGTGTTCCAGTCCTATGCGCTTTATCCGCACCTGACGGTCAAGGACAATATGGGGCTCGGCCTCAAACAGGCGGGAACGGCCAAGGACGAGATCGACAAGCGGGTCGGCAAGGCGTCCGGCATGCTCTCGCTTGCGCCTTATTTGGGGCGGCGGCCAGCCGAGCTCTCCGGCGGCCAGCGGCAGCGCGTCGCCATCGGCCGCGCCATCGTGCGCGAGCCGGAACTCTTCCTGTTCGATGAGCCGCTGTCCAACCTTGACGCAGCGTTGCGCGTCCAGACCCGGCTCGAAATCGCCCGGCTGCACCGCGGCCTGAAGGCGACGATGATCTACGTCACCCACGACCAGGTCGAGGCGATGACGCTTGCCGACAAGATCGTCGTGCTGAATGCCGGCTCGATCGAGCAGATCGGCTCGCCGATGGAGCTTTACAACCGCCCGGCCAACGTCTTCGTCGCCGGCTTCATCGGCTCGCCGCAGATGAATTTCGTCCCCGGCGAAAAGGTGGGCGATCATAGCGCCAAGACGATCGGCGTGCGTCCCGAACACATGACGCTGTCGCGCGAGCAGGGGACGTGGCGTGCGAAGGTCGTGCATGTCGAGCATCTCGGCGCCGACACGATCATCTATCTGGAATCCGAGCAGTGCGGCCTGCTGACGGCGCGCCTTTTCGGCGAGCACCAGTATGAGCCCGATGAGATCGTCTATGCGACGCCGGATCAAGCGCGTGTGCATCGCTTTGACGCGGACGACCGGGCGATTCGGTGAGAGCGGCATTGTCAATTGTTTGGCGATAGGCCGGCATTGTGGGTTCACTGGCAGATGGCATTCCTGACATGAGGGTCTGCGCGCGATTGTTCCACCAGCCAACCCCACACTCCGGCATGCTCGGCCTTGAGCCGAGCATCCAAACCGCATCCATCAGCAGCTACGGGCATGGATCCCAGGCTCAAGGCAGCTCAAGGCCTGGGATGACCGAGAGTGGGGTTGGCGCTCAAGCCAAACTTGCCCCTGGCGTAGAGAGGCACACCGCGCCGGGTGTTTCAGGCGGTCACGACCTCTCCTCGATCATTCCTAACAATGAAAAGGCGCCGTTTCGCGGCGCCTCTTGCGTGAGCTATATTGGTGAACTCAGTCGCGGATGATCAGCAAATCGGCAGCCATGAAGCGGAGCGTCACGGTTTCGCCGGCCTGGGGCGGAGTGACGCCGGGGCTGTTGAACATGTCGAAGGAAATGACGTTGCCGCCGACATTCATGCGGGTGCGGATGACCGAACCGAGGAAGTGAGCCGAGACGACCTGGCCGGTCAGCGCCGTATCGCTTCTGGCGGTGTCGGAGAGCGAGCCTGCTTCCGGGCGCAGCGCCAGCGAGATGATTTCGCCGGCCTTGTGAGCTGCGACCGACTGCTTCAGGGTGATCTTCTGATCGCCGATCCGGATGACATTGGCGTCGGGGTCCACGACTTCGGCTTCGATCAGGTTCAGCGTGCCGACGAAGGAGGCGACGAAGCGTGTGGCCGGCTTGTTGTAGATCTCGAAAGGCGAGCCGATCTGGTCGGCCTTGCCGGCATTCATGACGACGATGCGATCGGAAATCGACAGCGCCTCTTCCTGGTCGTGGGTGACGAAGACGGTGGTGATGCCGAGCTGCTGCTGGATCTGGCGGATTTCCTCGCGCAGTGACACGCGAATTTTGGCATCGAGGGCGGAGAGGGGTTCGTCGAGCAGCAGCACTTGCGGTTTAACGGCGAGCGCGCGGGCAAGCGCCACGCGCTGTTGCTGACCGCCCGACAGCTGATAGGGGTAACGGTCGGCGAGATGATCGAGCTTGATCAGGCCGAGCATTTCCTTGACACGGGCGTCGATCTCCGGCTTCGGCGCGCCGGCAACCTTGAGCCCGAAGGCGACATTGTCATGCACCGACATGTTGGGGAACAGGGCATAGGCCTGGAAGACCATGCCGATATTGCGCTGGTTCGGCTTCAGCGCGCTCTGATCCTTGCCGTTGATGGTCAGCGTGCCGCCGGTCGGGGTTTCGAAGCCGGCGATCATGCGCAGGACGGTGGTCTTGCCGCAGCCTGACGGGCCGAGGAAGGAGATGAATTCGCCCTTCTCGATGTTCATGTTGAAATTCTTGACGACCTGAACCGGGCCGAAGGATTTCTGGATGTTATTCAGAGTGAGGAAAGACATGAGCCGGTTACCTTAAGCCTTTGCCGGGCGGGCTTTGCCGAAGCGGGAAACGAGATTGAGCAGGCCCATGCTGAGCCAGGTGATCGAGAAAGCGATGACGGCGAGCGCCGAAGGTTCATAGGCCTTGTTGGCGCCGACGAGCTGCAAATAGGGGCCGAAGGCCGGACGGTTGAGCAATGCGGCGAAGGTGAACTCGCCCATGACGATCGCCAATGTGATGAAGGCGCCGGAGAGTACGCCGCTCATGACGTTCGGGAAGATGCAGCGGAACATGATGGTCGTCCAGCGGGCGCCGAGGCTTTCGGCCGCTTCCGTCAACGTACGCACATCGATGGCGCGCATGGCAGTATCGACGGCGCGGTACATGTATGGCAGGGACAGCGTGATATAGGAGAAGACCAGCAGGACGTTGGTCCCGGTCGTCGAACCCGTCAGCGGCAAGTAGGATGACGAATTGTACATTCTGAGGTAGCCGAAGACGATGACGATCGCCGGAATGACGAGCGGCAGCAGCGTGATGAACTCGACAACAGGACGCATCTGCGGCAGGCGCAGCCGCACCCAGTAGGCCGTCGGCACCACGAGCAGCATGCCGAAGACGATGGTGAGCAACGCCATCAGCATGGAGTAGCCGAAGGTCTCGCGAAATTGTATGTCCGAGAAAACCGACTGATAGGCGTCGAGGCTGTATTCGCCGCGGCGCATGCGCAGCGAAAATTCGATCGTGCCGATCAGCGGGATGATGAAATAGGATGCGCCGAGAATGATGGCGATCCAGGCTCCAAGACGTTGTGTTTTCATTTCTGCCACCGCTCGGCGCGCATGCGCAGCATGAGGTAAAGGACGTTGGAGACGCCTGTGATGACGATCATGCCGAGCGCAATGGCGTAACCAAGATTGGCATTGTGCAGAACGTCGCCCCGGATCTGCGCGTAGAGCAGGATCGGCACGATGTTGAGCGAGCTGCCAGTCAGCGCGAAGGCGGTGGCAATGGCGCCGAAGGCGTTGGCGAAGAGAAGCAGCGTGGTGCCGAGCAGGCTCGGCCACAGGATCGGCAGGGCGACCATCATCCAATATTGGCGGTTGGTGGCGCCGAGAATCTCGGAGGCCTCGCGCCATTCCTTCTTCATGCCGTCGAGCGCCGGCGTCAGGATCAGCACCATCAGCGGGATCTGAAAATACATATAGGTGATGGTTAGGCCGAAGAAGGACAGAAGGTTGAAGCCGGTGCCGTAGAGATTGAAGCCAAACCATTCCCGCAGGAATACCGTCACGAGGCCGGTGCGGCCGAGCGTCGCCAGGAAGGCGAAGGCAAGCGGCACGCCGGCGAAATTCGAGGCTACGCCGGAAAAGGTCAAAAGCGTCGAGCGCACCGAGGCGGGCAGACCACCGAGCACGACGGCCCAGGCGAGAAAAAATCCGATCAGCGCGCCGCCAAGGGCGGATGCCACCGAGACCTTGATACTGATCCAGTAGGCGCTCATGATCGATGGAGTAAAAAGATCGCCGATATTCTTCAGCGTGAAATCGCCCTCGGGCGTCAGGAATGCGCCCGCCACAAGATAGAGTGTGGGGATGATCAGGAACAGCAGAGAAAAAATGATGAAGGGCGCAATGCCCAGCCAGTCGATCACGCGGTCTTTGTTGATCAAGGGGGCGCTGCTCACCATCGGCGTTGAAACGGTACTCATGAAAAGCTCATCCTGGGCATCGGAGTGAGAAAACCTCCCCGCCTTTGGGGCGGGGAGGCCGGATCGGAGTTTACTTAACGTTGGCGCCGACGACGGAATCCCAGTTCTTGGTGATGCTTTCCTTGCCTGCCGCTTGCTCTTCGAGCGTCGGGAAGACGGCCTTTTCATAGGCTGCTGCCGGCGGCAGCTTATCGAGCAGTTCCTTCGGGATCTTGTTGTTCTTGGCAAGATCGTTGAAGCGGATCGGGTGGCAATAGCCCTTCAGCCAGCCGAGCTGACCTTCGTCGGAATAGAGGTATTCCATCCAGAGCTTGGCGGCGTTCGGGTGCGGAGCGAAGGCGGAAATCGCCTGCACGTATACGCCGGCGACGACACCCGTCTTCGGAACGACGACTTCGAACGGAGGGTTGCCCTTCAGGCCTTCACCCCAAGACAACGCGTTATAGTCCCAGGCGATGATGATCGGTGTGGATCCCTGCGCGAAGGGAGCGGCCTTGCCGACGACGGGCACGAAGTTGCCGGCCTTGTTCAGCTCGGCAAAGAACTTCAGGCCTTCTTCGCCTGCCTTGGCAGCGTCACCGCCGGATGCGGAAAGACCGGCGGCGTAGACGCCCTGGACAGCCTGGTTGGCGGTGCGCGGATCGCCTGCCAGCGCGACGCTGTTTGCGTAATCGCTCTTCTTCAGGTCGGCCCAATCAGCCGGCGATTCCTTGACGAGATCCTTGTTCACGAGGAACGAGAGAACGCCGTAGTAGTCGCCGTACCAGTAGCCTTCCGGATCCTTTGCTGTGTCCGGGATCGAATCCCAGGTGGAGACCTTGTAAGGCTGGATCAGACCGTCCTTCTTGGCGGACGGGCCGAAGGAGAGGCCGACGTCGATGACGTCGGGGGCCTGCGGGCCGGTGTTGCCCTTGTTGGCCTTGATCGCTTCGATTTCGTCACCCGAGCCGGCATCCGGGTTCAGCTCGTTGACCTCGAGGCCGTACTTGGCCTTGAAGCCCGCAATGACCTCGCCGTAGCCGCACCAGTCGTGCGGGAGAGCGATCGTGGTCAGCGTGCCTTCCTTTTTGGCGGCGGCGATCAGTTCTGCGCTCGGTTCTGCGGCGGCAATCGCGGTCGAAGCCACGATCATCGCAGTAGAAAGCGACAGGAGTCGAGAAATGTTAGAGATCACTGTTGTTCTCCTTCGGGTTTTCAGTGTCTGGCGATGCTGTTAATCAGCTTACATGAAGCTTGTGTGACGGTTGGATGACGTTAGTTTTGCCGGAATAGCAGGCGCTTGTGACTGATGTTTCATTTGCGACGGCATCGTTCACTTCCGCCAAGTCCGCGTTTGTTTTTCCCTCTCTTTTAGCCTTGCCCTCTTAACCCGGTTTGCGGAAAAGCCTGCTCTGCTCGAACAGCCCTTCCAGCGTCTTCATGCGCTCCTTCGTCTCGTCCCAGGTGGAATTCTGGACGGCCTCGATCAGAGCCTCGACGATGAAAAGAGTGACGACCGACGAATCCCAGGCCGATGGCGCTTCGATGCGGACGCGGAAAGCGTGCCGTGCGAGTTTGGCAGCGGGCGAGGCCCATTGGTCGGTGAAGACGACGATTTCGGCACCGCGCTTGCGGGCGGCGGTGGCAAGGCTGACCATTTCCTGCTCATAGCGGCGGATATCGAAGATGATCAGGATGTCGCCGGCGTTCATGTTGAGGGCATATTGCGGCCAGCTGCTGGAATTGGACGACAGCAGTGTCGTGGCCGGCCGGATGACCTGCATATGGGTGAAGAAATACTCGGCCAGCGCGCCGGTGATGCGGCCGCCGACGAAATAGAGGCCGCGCTTGCGATCCGACAGCAGCGAGGCGACGCTGTCGAAGGTCGCCGTATCGAGATCGGTCAGTGTCTGGCGCAGATTGCCCATGATGGCATCGGCGAAACGGTTGAGGATATGAGTGCCCGGCGCGTTTTGCGCCCAGCGATCGTGCTTGGTGATGGGATTGGAAATCGTCGCTTCGACCTCCTGATGCAGGCGCGCCTGAAAATCGGGATAGCCCTTGAAACCGAGCTTCTGCACCATCCGCACGACGGTCGGTGTAGAAACGCCGGCGTTCTCTGCGATCGTGGTGATGCTGCCGAGGCCGGAAACCGGATAATTGTCGAGAAGGCTTTCCGCCAATTGTTTCTCGGCACGTGTCAACACGCCGAGATGCGAATGTATGACGTCCGAAACCGTCTTCGACGCAGTGGTCACTTGATCTTGCTCCCCGGGGGTGGTCTGGCGCCACTCCTCCGACCAAAGTTAACAACGCTGTCACAATCCATGTCAACCACTGTCATGAAAAGAAATTTTCAGCGACTGCTTGACAGTCGCCAAAAGCTGAAGAATTCTTTTCTATAAAGCTTTTATTAAGGGATAGGAGTGGCGCCGTTGGTGCTGGCCCGGCCAAAAATCCTCAGCGAGGCGGATGGCGATTGCGTCGGGATCGAACGCGTCGACGGCCGGAGCCCAGTGTTGCTCGTCTGCGAACACGCTTCGAAGACGCTTCCTGCCCGGTTCGGCGATCTAGGCCTGCCCAACGAAGCGCTGTCGAGCCATATCGCCTGGGATCCGGGTGCGCTCGCGGTTGCCCGCGGCGTGTCGCAGGCACTCGACGCGACTCTCGTCTTCCAGCGCTTCTCCCGGCTGATCTACGACTGCAACCGGCCGCCAAGTTCATTGGGCGCCATGCCGGAAACCAGCGAGATCTATGCCATTCCCGGCAACAAGGATTTGAGCGCCAAGGAGCGTCTGGCGCGCACCGATGCGCTTTACGTGCCTTTCCATGATGCCATCCGCGGACTGATCCGCGATCGTCGGGCGAGGGGGCAAGATACCGTCATCGTGACGATGCACAGCTTCACGCCGGTCTATCACGGCCGGCAACGCGCCGTCGAACTTGGCATACTGCACGACGAAGACAGCCGGCTCGCCGACCGCATGCTGGATGCTGCGGCTGAAGCGCCGCTTTACAGGACTGAACGCAACCAGCCTTACGGACCCGAGGATGGCGTGACCCACACGCTGATCCTGCACGGGCTTTCGAACGGCTTGCGCAATGTGATGATCGAGGTCCGCAACGACCTCATCGCAGACGATGGCGGCCAAAGGGTCATGGCCGACTATCTGACAGGACTTCTCCAGCACAGCCTGGAAGCCTGAATAAAAAGAAGACCCGAGGGAGCAGTTTATCTGCGGACGTCCGCACGGCGAAAATGCCGCGGGCAATTGGCACTGAACCGGCCCGCAATCCCGCGGCCGGTCGTGAACAGGGGGAAGTCATGTCGGATTATACCGATCTGGACAAAAAGCAGGATGTGCACATCCTGCACTCGATGGGCTATGCCCAGGAACTCGAGCGGCGAATGAGCTCGTTCTCGAATTTCGCCGTATCATTCTCCATCATCTGCATTCTCTCCGGCGGCATCAATTCGCTGGCGCAGGCGACCGCGGGCGCCGGCGGAGCCGCGATCGGCATCGGCTGGCCTGTGGGATGCTTCATCTCGCTCGTCTTCGCCGTCGCCATGGCGCAGATCAGCTCGGCCTATCCGACGGCGGGCGGCCTCTATCACTGGGGCTCGATCCTCGGCAACCGCTTCACCGGCTGGCTAACCGCGTGGTTCAACCTGCTCGGCCTAGTCACCGTGCTCGGCGCCATCAATGTCGGCACCTATTATTTCTTCATGGGCTCCTTCGGCACCACCTATCTCGGACTGACGGACACGACGACGGTGCGCATCGTCTTCCTCGTGGTCATCACCGGCGCGCAGGCGCTCGTGAACCACATGGGTATCGGCCTGACCGCGAAGCTGACCGATTTTTCGGGTTATCTGATCTTCGCGAGTTCGATCGCACTGGCGGTCGTCTGCCTGCTGGCGGCGCCTTCCTATGAGTTCGGCCGTCTCTTCACCTTCGCCAACTATTCCGGCGAAGTCGGCGGTAACGTCTGGCCGTCCACCTCGGGCACCTGGGTCTTCCTGCTCGGCCTGCTTCTGCCGATCTACACCATCACCGGCTATGACGCCTCGGCGCATACGTCGGAAGAGACGGTCAAGGCAGCCGAGTCGGTGCCGCGCGGCATGGTCGCCTCGGTCCTGTGGTCGGCGCTGTTCGGCTATATCATGCTGTGCGCCTTCGTGCTGATGCTGCCGAATATGGACGATGCGGCCGAGCAGGGCTGGAACGTGTTCTTCTGGGCGATGGATAGCCAGGTGAACCCGATCGTCAAGGACATCCTCTATCTGGCGATCCTCGTCAGCCAGTGGCTGTGCGGCCTTGCGACGGTCACTTCGGTCTCCCGCATGATCTTCGCCTTCTCTCGTGACGGCGGACTGCCTGCCTCCAAGGCGCTGTCGAAGGTCAGCCCGCAGTACCGCACGCCGGTGGCTGCGATCTGGACCGGCTCGATCCTGTCGGTGCTGTTCGTCTGGGGCTCCTCGCTCGTATCGATCGGCGACACGCCGGTTTACACGATCGTCGTCTCGTGCACGGTCATCTTCCTGTTCTTCTCCTTCGCGATCCCGATCACGCTCGGCCTCTTCGCTTGGGGTACGTCCAAGTGGGACAAGATGGGTCCGTGGAACCTCGGCGAAGGTGTCTTCAAGCTCTTTGCCGTGCTCTCGATCATTGCGATGATCCTGATCTTCATTCTCGGCATCCAGCCGCCGAACGAATGGGCGCTCTATATCACCGTGGGCTTCCTCTTGGTCACCGCGATCGTTTGGTTCGGTTTCGAGAGCCGGCGCTTCAAGGGGCCGCCGATCGGTGCCGACGTGGCGAAGCGCCAGGCGGAGATCGCGGCGGCCGAGGCGGCCGTCGGCGAAAGCGGCGAACGTTAAGCATCGAGGCTTCCCTCTCAAGTGGCGGGGCCGCATCCTGCGGCCCCATCACCGGATCAACGAAAAGGCATCGGGCCGTGATACTAGGTCGAGCGCATGCGATTTCGTTGCCCCGATTTTCTTCAATTCCAGTTCAGGCGGATCAATCATGAGCAGCAGCTACACAATCGACGACCTCAGGAAGGATGTTGCCGAAGGGCGCATCGATACGGTTCTGGCTTGCCAAGTGGATATGCAGGGCCGGCTGATGGGCAAGCGTTTCCAGGCGGAATATTTCGTCGAGAGCGCCTGGAAGGAAACGCATAGCTGCAACTATCTGCAAGCGACCGACATAGAGATGGAAACCGTCTCCGGCTACAAGGCGACGAGCTGGGAGAAGGGTTACGGCGACTATACGATGAAGCCGGATCTTTCGACGCTGCGCCGCATTCCCTGGCTCGAAGGTACGGCCCTGGTACTCTGCGACGTGCTCGACCATCACACCCATGAAGAGGTTGCCCATTCGCCGCGCGCGATCCTGAAGAAGCAGGTGAAGCGGCTCGAAGACATGGGCATGAAGGCCTATATGGCTTCCGAGCTCGAATTCTTCCTGTTCGACCAGAGCTACGAGGCGGCGCATGCCTCGGGCTACCGCAATCTCAAGCTCGCCAGCGCCTATAACGAGGACTACCACATCTTCCAGACCACCAAGGAAGAAGAGGTGATGCGGGCGATCCGCACCGGACTGCAGGGCGCAGGCATTCCGGTCGAGAACTCCAAGGGCGAGGCCTCCGCCGGCCAGGAGGAGATCAACGTGCGCTATGCCGATGCGCTCGCCATGGCCGATCGGCATGCGATTATCAAGAACGGCTGCAAGGAGATCGCCTGGTCGAAGGGCAAGGCCATCACCTTCCTGGCGAAGTGGAACTACAATGCGGCCGGCAGCTCTTCGCACATCCACCAGTCGCTCTGGAGCCTCGAGGAAAAGCCGCTGTTCTTCGACCATGCCGGCAAATACGGCATGTCGCCGCTGATGCACAATTACGTTGCCGGGCTTCTTGCCCATGCGAGCGAGATCACCTATTTCCTGGCGCCCTACATCAATTCCTACAAGCGCTTCATGGCCGGCACCTTTGCGCCGACCAAGGCGATCTGGAGCAAGGACAACCGCACTGCCGGCTACCGTCTCTGCGGCGAGGAGACAAAGGGTATCCGCATCGAATGCCGGGTCGGAGGCTCCGATCTCAATCCCTATCTCGCCTTCGCCGCGCTGCTTGCCGCCGGTATCGACGGGATCGAGAACAAGCTGGAGCTCGAAGCCCCCTTCGTCGGCGACGCCTATGGCGGCAAGGACATTCGCGAAATACCGCGCACGCTACGCGCGGCAACAACCGAAATGACGGAATCGGCGATGCTGCGCAAAGCCTTCGGCGACGACGTCATCGACCATTACACTCGTGCTGCCGAATGGGAGCAGGAAGAATACGACCGCCGCATCACCGATTGGGAAGTGGCGCGGGGGTTCGAAAGAGCCTAATACGGATTTCGCGGCTTTGCCCCTCACCCTAACCCTCTCCCCGTAAAAAACGGGGAGAGGGGACTTGCCACACGGATCGCTTGAGAGTTCGGAAAACGGTGCGGCATACCCCCTTCGCCCCGCGAGCGGGAGAAGGTGCCGGCAGGCGGATGAGGGGCTATGCCCTCGACGAAATTTTTGATCAATACGAGGACAGGAACCGATCATGGCAATGATCCAATGCATTTCACCGGTCGACGGATCGGTTTACGCGGAGCGCGCAGCACTTTCGCTCGACGCCGCCAAGGACGTGGTGGCGCGCGCCCGCAAGGCGCAGAAGGCCTGGGCGAAACGGCCGCTTGAAGAGCGTGTCCAGCTTGTCCTGAAGGGCGCCGCACGGCTGAATGAGATGTCCGACGTCGTCGTGCCGGAGCTTGCCTGGCAGATGGGCAGGCCGATCAAGTATGGCGGCGAATATAAGGGCTTTAACGAGCGCTCCAACTATGTCGCATCGATTGCGGCGGATGCGCTGGCCCCGCTCGTCGTCGAAGAGAGCGATCGTTTCGAACGCCGTATCGAGCGCGAGCCGCACGGCGTCGTCTTCGTCGTCGCACCTTGGAACTATCCCTATATGACGGCGATCAACACGATCGCTCCGGCGCTGATGGCCGGCAATACGGTGGTGCTGAAACATGCCTCGCAGACATTGCTCGTCGGTGAACGGCTGGTGCAGGCCCTCATCGAGGCCGGCGTTCCCGAAGACGTGTTCCAGAACGTCTTCCTCGATCATGAAACCACGTCGGCGCTGATTGCCATCGGCAGCTTCAACTTCGTCAACTTCACCGGATCGGTCGAAGGCGGCCGCTCTATGGAGCGGGCCGCAGCCGGCACCTTTACCGGCCTCGGCCTCGAACTCGGCGGCAAGGATCCGGGTTACGTCATGGAAGACGCCGATCTCGATGCGGCCGTCGACACCCTGATGGACGGCGCGACCTACAATTCCGGCCAGTGCTGCTGCGGCATCGAGCGCATTTATGTGCATGAATCGCTCTATGACGCCTTCGTCGAGAAATCGGTCGCCTGGGTGTCGAACTACAAGCTCGGCAATCCGCTCGATCCGGAAACGTCGCTCGGGCCGATGGCGAACAAGCGTTTCGCGAAGGTGGTGCGCGAGCAGATCGCCGAGGCGGTTTCCAAGGGCGCCAAGGCGCTTGTCGATCCCAAGCTTTTTCCCCAGGACGACGGCGGCGCCTATCTCGCGCCGCAGGTCCTCGTCGATGTCGACCATTCCATGGCCTTCATGCGCGAGGAGACCTTCGGCCCGGCAGTCGGCATCATGAAGGTGAAGAGCGACGAGGAAGCGCTGGCTTTGATGAACGACAGCCAGTATGGGCTGACCGCCTCGCTCTGGACCAAAGATGCCGAGCGGGCGGCGCGGCTTGGCCGCGAGATCGAAACCGGCACCGTCTTCATGAACCGCGCGGATTATCTTGATCCGGCGCTCTGCTGGACCGGCGTCAAGGAGACCGGCCGCGGCGGCTCGCTGTCGATCATCGGCTTCCAGAATCTGACGCGTCCGAAATCCTTCCACCTGAAGAAAGTCACAGCATGAGCAGCAGCAACATCACCGCAAACTGGAGCTATCCGACATCGGTCAAGCTCGGCCGGGGCCGCATCAAGGAGCTGGCCGACGCCTGCAAGAGCCTCGGCATCAAAAAGCCGCTGCTCGTCACTGACCGCGGCCTGGCCTCGATGGCGATCACCAAAACCGCGCTTGATATCCTCGAAGATGCCGGCCTCGGCCGGGCGATCTTCGCTGACGTCGACCCGAACCCGAACGAGAAGAACCTCGATGCCGGCGTCAAGGCCTTCAAGGACGGCGGCCATGACGGCGTCGTCGCCTTCGGCGGCGGCTCAGGTCTCGATCTCGGCAAGTGCGTTGCGTTCATGGCCGGCCAGACGCGGCCGGTCTGGGATTTCGAGGATATCGGCGACTGGTGGACGCGTGCGAGCCTCGAAGGCATCGCCCCGATCGTCGCGGTGCCGACGACGGCGGGCACCGGTTCGGAGGTCGGGCGCGCCAGCGTCATCACCAATTCCGTCACGCATGTGAAGAAGATCATCTTCCATCCGAAGTTCCTGCCGGGTGTGGTCATTTCCGATCCGGAACTGACCGTCGGCATGCCGAAGATCATCACCGCCGGCACCGGCATGGACGCTTTCGCGCATTGCCTGGAGGCCTATTCCTCGCCCTTCTATCATCCCATGTCGGCCGGAATCGCCCTCGAAGGCATGCGTCTCGTCAAGGAATTCCTGCCGCGCGCCTATCGGGAAGGTACCGATCTCGAAGCCCGCGCCAACATGATGTCGGCCGCCGCCATGGGCGCGGTCGCTTTTCAGAAAGGGCTCGGCGCCATCCATGCGCTCTCGCACCCGATCGGAGCCGTCTACAACACCCATCACGGCATGACCAATGCGGTTGTCATGCCGGCGGTGCTGCGCTTCAACCGCGCCGCGATCGAGGAGAAGATCGGCCGTGCAGCCGCCTATCTCGGCATATCGGGCGGCTTTGACGGCTTCTACGACTATGTGCTGACGCTTCGTTCCGAGCTCGGCGTGCCGGAGACGCTGACGGCGATGGGAATCGCGCCCGACCGCATCGACGAATTGTCGGCCATGGCGATCGAGGATCCGAGCGCCGGCGGCAATCCGGTGGCGATGACGCTCGAAAATACCAAGGCGCTTTTCAAGGATTGCTTCTGACAAGATCGCGGCGGACCTGCAGACCGGCCCGGAAAGCTCTTGCTTTCCGGGCCTTTTCGTCTCGGAAACATTCTGAATTTTAGGGATGTGAAAAATAAAGGCTGCAATTTCGCCGCGCGCGTTCGCAATTTGTTAACCATGATTGTAAAGGATGGGTTAACCGCACGATGCTCCGACAGTGCGCACAAGAGCGATGCCGGCTCGCGCCATTTCCTCCGAGGACCGAACATGCCAGTCATTACATTCGCAAATACCAAGGGCGGCGCCGGCAAGACGACCGCTGTTCTGCTGCTCGCGACCGAGCTTGCCCGTCAGGGCTATCGCGTGACCATTCTGGATGCCGATCCGCAGCATTGGATTTCACGCTGGCACGAGATATCGGGGCACGTGCCCAATATTTCGGTGATCGATTTCGTGACGACCGCCTCGCTGCCGCAGCATATCAGCGAGAACAAGCATAATACCGACTATTTCATTGTGGATCTGCCGGGGGCCCGCAATCCGCTGCTTGCCACCGCCGTCGGCCTTTCCGATCACGTGCTGATCCCGATCCAAGGCTGTGCCATGGATGCGCGCGGAGGCGCGCAGGTGCTCGAACTGCTGCAGTATCTGGACGAGAAGGCGGGCATCAAGATCGGTCATTCGGTGGTGCTGACCCGGGTCAACTCGATGGTGACGACGCGGGCGCTGCAGCTCGTCAAGTCGCTGCTCAGCGAGCGGCACGTGCCGGTGCTGGACACGGCGATCATCGAACGTTCGGCCTTCCGCGACATCTTCGACTGTGGCGGCACGCTGCAGACCATGGACCCCACGCGCGTCAGCAATCTCGACAAGGCGCGTGAGAACGCCACCTGTTTCGCCGAGGAAATCATGCGCAAGGTGCCTGTTCGGTTGACAGCCTCGGCTCGCATGGCGACAGCGGCCTGAATACCCAAGCATTGAAACAGAAAGGCTGTCGGAGCGATCCGGCGGCCTTATCGTTTGTGACCAGTTTGGCTTTGGCTCAGTCGACGAACTCGACCGTCACACCGGGCTTGACCATTTTCGCAAGCTCGGTTGCATCCCAGTTGGTCAGGCGAATGCAGCCGTGGCTCTGGGTGCGCCCGATCTTGGAGGGCTCTGGCGTGCCGTGGATGCCGTAGGTCGGCTTGGAAAGCGCCATCCAGACGGTGCCGACCGGGCCGTTCGGGCCTGGGGGGATGTTGAGGATCTTGTCGTTGGCGCCCTGCTGAAAGTTTATCTTCGGGTTGTAGGTATAACCGGGATTGAACGCGACGCGCTCGACCGTCACCGTGCCGGACGGGGAGGGGGTGTCGGTTGAGCCGATCGAAGCGGGGTAGGCGGCGATGAGATTGCCGGCGCCGTCATAGGCGAAAACCTGTTTGCGCCCCTTGTCGGCGATGATGCGGGCGACCTCGCCGGTCTTCATCTCGCCTGGATTGACGACCTTGATCACCGTGCCGGGAACGCTGAAATCGGCGCCGGGGTTCATCTCCTTAAGGAAGGCCTCGTCCATATGGAAACGCTCGGCCAGCATTTCAGTGGTCGAGGTATAGGCGAGCGACGGCAGCAGCGCCTTATGCGAATAATCTTCCGGGATCTCCGCGACGAAGGGGCCGGCGGCATCGGCCGGCGTGATCGTATAGCTGACGACGGGCAGGCCGCCATTCATGCGCAGCTCTTCCAGAATGGCATCGGTGTCATTGGGATCGAGATTTGACCCCGTCATCTGATTATAGGCATAAATGCCCTTGGTGACGTTCGAACCCATGTGCCCGTCGATGACGCCAGGAGAGATGCCGGCGCGGTCGAGGAAGACCTGCAGCGCGACGATCTCGGGCTTCGATTTGTTCTTCAGCGTGATCACGGGCTCGTCGGGTGCTGCCTTCGGCGCATCGGCGGGAGGGATCTGCTGATCGGGATCGATCGAGGCGTAATCGTCGCCCGACTGCGGATTGCCGATGCTGTTATCGTCCGGATAGGGCTCCTCGCCGAGCGGCAGGCGCTCGATCGCTGCGTCGCGCGGAATGCCGCCGGTGACGGCGCCACGCTCGGAATAACGCGTGTCGCCATAGGGGTTGTCGTCCGCATAGTAAGGATCGTCGCCGCCTTGGTCAGCATAGACCTCGCCTGGACGGGAACGGGGCGGATAGTAACCGCGGGCGCGCATTTCGGTGGCGACGACGTTGCCGTAGGCGTCGATCAGCACGCGGTTGCCGCTTCGGTCGCGAGCATAGGCAAAGCCGCGGGGGACATAATCGAGGATTTCGCCGTTCGGCGTGACCAGCACGACATCGCTCTGGCGGCGGTCACGAAACTGCTGCGCGCCAGCCTGCGGTGCTGCAGCCGCAACGGCTGCCAGCAGGGCCGCAAGCGAAAATGCCGACTTCAAAAAGCGATTCACGTCTCACACCTCGAACAGTGACTGGCCGACACACACCCGCGAATTTTGACGCTAGTGTGGAATTTATGAAAGCGTGCTGAACAAAATATGAAAATCCCTAAGATTTCCTTTTACTCATAAACGTTTGCATCCTTGTGTCCGTTCCGCAAAATCCACGGTTGCGGCAAAAGGGCAAGAGGAGAACGGCGCCGATTGACGAAGGCCAGTGCGAAACCTAACGCTACGGCGGCCGATAAATCCTTGAGGAGACCCGAGATGATCGAATTTGCCGCTGCAAGCGGGCCGCGCCTGATGCTCGATGAAACATCGGTGCTGGATATCGGCGGATGCATCGTCGACGGTGTCGACATCGCGCCGAAGCGGGCGATTCCCGACGATGGCGATCCGCGAATCGATCACTCGCTCGAAGGTTTTCTCTTCACCTGCGGGCCGGACCATATCCGCCATCGCCAGCCGATCGCCGGCCGTGCCGACGGCAAGGTCTATCGGCTGCACGGATCGGCCTCCGGCCACGCCGCCAAGATCCTGTGGACGAAATACGAGAATGGCAATGCCGAATGCCGCGCCGATATCGACATCATCACCGTCGAGGGATTGCCGCAGCGCATCGAGCGGCTGTGGCGGATCGACGGCGTGAACGGCGAGGTGCGGCTCGAAGACCGGGTTATCAATACCAGCGATCAGGTGGTGCCGACCTTCCTGATGTACCATATGAATGTCGGCGGCAAATGGCTGGACGACGGCACGCGGCTCGAAGGCCGGATGCTGGAGAATGGCGGCTTCCCCTGGACATTCGGCGAGGAGCCGGGCGGCATCTTCTGTGTGCCGGCGACGGCGACGGCGGAGGGCTTGGCGGAAGTCCGGCTCGGGCCGATCGCCGCAATCGGCGGCAGGACGCTCAGCGTGCGCTTCCGCGCCGATACGCTGCCTTATCTGCAGGTCTGGCGAAACCAGAAGGCGCCCGCTCATATTATCGGCATCGAGCCGGTGTCGCATCGCTGGGTATCGCGCGACGAGCTTCAGGCGGCCGGTGAATTTAACATGCTCGCCACAGGCGAAAGCCGCAGCTATGCGCTGACCTTTGCGTTCCTGTGAGTGAAGTGTTGTTGACGCTTGCGGGCCTCCCGTCGTAGACCATCAGCCCACGATCTTTGAGGAGACAAGACGATGGATATTCGCCAGATCGACGATGAATATTCGGTTTCGGGGCAGATCACGCTTGAGGACCTCGACGAGATCAAGGCGCTCGGCTTCAAATCGATCGTCTGCCATCGCCCCGACCATGAAAGCCCCGACCAGACATCATTCTCCGTCATCGAGGCGCGTGCCAAAGAGCTCGGACTCGATATAGCCCACGTGCCGGTTGGACCGATGGGCGTGACCGAAGAGGCGGTGCAGGGAATGGTCGACGCGCTCGATGAATTCCCACGGCCAATGCTCGGCTACTGCCGCTCGGGCGCGCGCTCGACGGCGATCTACCAGAAAACCCACCATATCCGCAGTTGAGCATCGTGCGGGACGCTGATTTTCAGGCGCTGCTCCGCAGCGCCGCCACTTCCAATCACCCAGGAGACGATAATGAGCATTAAGCGTATCGACGTCGGCGCACGTATGAGCGGCGCCGTCATTCACGGCAACACGGTCTACCTCGCAGGCCAGGTGGGCGAGGGCGAAAGCGTCACCGATCAATGCAAGTCGGCGCTCGCCGAAGTCGACCGTCTGCTGGCGGCCGCCGGCAGCAGCAAGTCGAAGATCCTGCAGACCCTCGTCTATCTTTCCGACATTGCTTATTTCGGCGAGATGAACGCAGCCTGGGAAGCCTGGATCGATCCGGCCAATCCGCCGGCACGCGCCACCAGCGAAGCCAAGCTCGCCGCGCCGAAATACAAGGTCGAGTTCATCGTCACGGCTGCGCTCGACTAAGGTCGCCGCAGTTCCGTCTCTCAAAGCCGGTGGGGCAACCTTACCGGCTTTTTGTTTGCGCGATTTCCGAAAGCGTTCTGGTCGGTGTGATCGCTTCCGGATCGAGCTTCACTTCGATGATCGCCGGTTTGCCGCTTGCGCGCGCGCGCCCGAAAGCCGGCGCGAATTCCTCTGTGCTTTCCACCGTCTCGCCATGGCCGCCATAGGCGCGGGCAAGGGCTGCGAAGTCGGGGTTGGTCAGATCGGTGCTGCTGACGCGACCGGGATATTCACGCTCCTGGTGCATGCGGATCGTGCCGTACATGCCGTTGTTGATAACGATTGCGATGATCGGCAGATCGTAGCGGATGGCGGTTGCGAATTCCTGACCGTGCATCAGGAAGCAGCCGTCGCCAGCAAAACAGATGACCTCGCGCTCGGGAAAGAGCCGCTTGGCGGCCACCGCAGCCGGCAGGCCGTAACCCATCGAGCCGGAGGTGGGGGCGGCCTGCGTATTGAATCGGCGGAAACGATGGAAGCGGTGCAGCCAGGTGGCGTAGTTGCCGGCGCCATTGGTGAAGATCGTTTCCGGTCCGATATTGCTTTCGAGCCACTCCATGATCGGTCCCATATGGACGGCGCCCGGACCCGTGGCCGGCGGCTTCGACCAGACGAGATAGGCCTGATGCATATACGCGGTCCGCTCCGCCCAGCGTGGCTCGGCCGGTGCTTCGAGATCGGCGAGTGCTTCAACAAAATTGGCGGGGCTGGCGCAGATGGCAAGATCGGGACGATAGACGCGGCCGAGCTCCGACGGGTCCGGATAAATATGAACGAGCGACTGGGCCGGGTAGGGGATGTCGAGCAGCGTATAGCCGGAGGACGGCATTTCCGACATGCGGCCGCCGAGCAGGATCAAGAGGTCGCTCTCCTTGATCTCCTTGGCGAGCCCCGGATTGATGCCGATGCCGACATCGCCGGCATAACAGGGGTGAAGATGATCGAACAGCATCTGTCGGCGGAATGAACAGCCTACCGGCAGCTGAAAACGTTCTGCGAAGGTTGCGAAATCGGCGACGGCATCGGCATCCCATCGCGTGCCGCCGAGGATTACCATCGGCCGTTCGGCTTTGAGCAGGCGCAGATAAAAATCGTCGATCTGGCTGCGGCCGGGATGGGCCTCGACGCTGGCATAACGCCTGGCGCGGGGCGCCACGACCTCGTCGCGCAGCATGTCTTCCGGCAGGGTGAGCACCACGGGGCCGGGACGGCCGGAGGTTGCGACCGCAAAGGCGCGGGTGACGAATTCGGGAATGCGGGCGGCGTCGTCGACCTCACCAACCCATTTGGCGAATTCGGTGAAGGCGCGGCGGAATTCGACCTCTTGAAAAGCCTCCCGTTCGCGCGCCTCTCGCTGCACCTGGCCGATCAGGAGGATCATCGGGATCGAATCCTGCTTGGCTATATGCAGGCCGGCGGAGGCGTTGGTGGCGCCGGGGCCGCGGGTCACCATGCAGATGCCCGGCTCGCCGGTGAGCCGGCCCCAGCAATCGGCCATCATCGCCGCCCCGCCTTCCTGCCGGCAGACGAGGACGTCGATATCGCTGTCGCGCAATGCGTCGAGAACGGCGAGGAAACTCTCGCCAGGCACGCAGGAGAGACGTTTGACGCCATTTGCCTTCAGCGCCTCGACAATCAACTCCCCGCCAGTCTTTTTCATGATGATACCTTCTTCATGACGATGCCTTCCTCTCAAGCTCGGCCAGTTCCGCCAGAATTTCCTCTCTATGCTCGCCGAGACGCGGGCTGGGCCTGGCGTAGCGCAAAGGTGTTTCCGACAGCACGACTGGCGTCCTGACCCCGGGGATGACGGTGCCGGCGGAATCGGCAAGGTCGATGCGCAGACCGCGAGCTTTCACCTGCGGGTCGGCGAACATTTCCTCGATCGTATTGATCGCGCCTGATGGAACCGCGTTCTGCTCGCAGGCCTTCAGGAGATCCGCTTTCTGCCATTTCAGCGTCTCGGTGGAGATCAGGCGGCGCACCTCGCCGCGGTTGGCGACGCGGGCCTTGTTGGTGGAGAAACGCTCGTCATCCGCGATCGTCTCCAGGCCGAGGATGGTAGAGAGGCGGCGGAACTGGCCGTCGTTGCCGACGGCCAGGATGAGATAACCGTCGGCCGTCGGTACGACTTCATAGGGCGAGATGTTCGGATGGGCGTTGCCGAGGCGGGTCGGTGCGGCGCCGGAGACGAGGTAATTCATGTTCTGATTGGCGAGCACGGCCGATTGCACGTCAAGCAGGGCCATGTCTATCAACTGGCCTTCGCCGGTTTTCAAGGCATGGATCAGGGCGGCCTCGATCGCCGAGACGGCATAGATGCCGGTAAAGATGTCGGCGATCGCCACGCCCGCCTTCATCGGCTGGCCGTCCGGCTCGCCGGTGATCGACATGAAGCCGGACATGCCCTGAACGATGTAATCGTAGCCGGCGAATCCGGCATAGGGGCCGGTCTGGCCGAAGCCTGTGATCGAGCAATAAACGAGCCTCGGGTTCACCTCGCGAACGCTGTCGTAATCGAGCCCGTATTTGACGAGGCCGTCGACCTTGAAATTCTCGATTACCACGTCGGCAGTGGCTATGAGACGACGGACGAGCTGCTGGCCCTCAGGGCTCTTGAGGTCGGCGGTGATGGAGCGTTTGCCGCGATTGGTGGCGTGGTAATAGGCGGCCGAGAGATTTTCGCCGTCCGCACCTTCGACGAAGGGCGGCCCCCATTGGCGAGTATCGTCGCCGCCGTCGGGATTTTCAACTTTGATGACGTCGGCGCCGAGATCGGCGAGCATCTGGCCCGCCCAAGGGCCGGCCAGCACGCGGGCAAGCTCAATCACCCGGATGCCGGTAAGCGGCGGCTTTTTCGTCGCGGTCTCGGTCATGGTCCTCCCGTCCAGCGTCTACGGCGCCAGCGTCACCTCAGATGTATCGGATACGGGCTTTGAAGCAAAGCGGCGCTCTCGCCAGAGGATGTAGAAGCCCGACGCCATGATGATCGTGATGCCGAGCCATTTGACGGCATCCGGAAAGTCACCGAAAACAAGCCAGGCGAAGATCGTAGCTGAGACGATCTCGAAATATTGCAGCGGTGCCAGCGTCGACGCCGGTGCTGCCCGATAGGCGTAGACGCCGAGGATTCCGGCTGTGGCGGCCATAGCCCCGACGCCGGCGACATAGAACCAGGCGCTGCCCACGGGCATGACGGGATCGAAGAGATCGGAGCCGCTTCCTTCACCGATAAAAAGCAGGAGGGTGCAGAAGAGCAAGCCCCAGATGCCCATCTGAAACTGCATCGACCAAGGGTCCTCGCTGTGTGAGAGGACGCGGGTCATCAACACGAAGGTCGCGACGCAGAGCGCCGTCAGGATGGGCAGGAGCGCGATGTAGCCGACCTCTTCGAAACTCGGCTGAATGATCAGCATCGCCCCGAAGAAGCCGACGCCGCAGGCGGTGTAACGCCGCCAGCCGATCGTCTCCTTGAGGAAAATGCCGCCGAAGATGGTCACGATGATCGGCTCGATGAAGAAGATCGCGATCGCGTCGGCGACCGCCATGTATTTCAACGTGGTGACGAAAGAGATCATCGAGACGGTGATGATGAAGCCGCGGATGGCGTGGAACAGGCTCTGACGCCAAGAGAAATCGGCAAAGCTGCGCCGCCATAGCACGATCGGCAGCATGCAGAGCGCCTGCACGACGAAGCGGCCGGCGGTGATCTCGGCTGACGGGACGGTTACGACGGCAAGCTTGGCGAAGATATCGATGAGCGGCGAGACCATCACCGACAGAAACATCAGCGCCAGCCCTATCGTCACTTCGGAGGCGGACGAAGCGGCGCGGGCGGAGGGGCTACTCATGACGGATTCTTTCTGGCTTTGGATGTCGCGAGTGCCTCTCCGCACCAGTCCGCGAAGGCTGCGATCGCCGCATCGGCGCCAATTTCGTTCAGCGTCTCATGCCGCATACCCTGATATATCACTGTACTGATACGAGAGAAGCCTCTGGCTTTCAAATTGTTTGACAGCCAGCGCACGGCTTTTCCACTCTCCGTCGCGGGATCATCGGCGCCGCCGACGAGATGGATTGGCATATCACGCGGCAGCCGATCCAGATGGAGTTTCCGCGGCGCGCGAAAAGTCAGCTCGAAGAGATCGAGCCAGAGCGAGACTGATGCGTCAAAGCCGCAGAGCGGATCGGCGATATATTTGTCGACTTCATCGGCGTGGCGCGACAGCCAGTCGAACTCGGTGCGGCGGTCCGGGATCGATTTTCCCCAAGCTCCGAAGGTGAGCTTCGGCAAGAGGCCGCTCGGGACGTCGGAGCCCTTCAGCATACGTTCCGCAAGGAGGATCGCCTGGGCGGCTCGGCCGGCAAGGCCGACTGCGAAATTCGAATTCCAGACGGCGACAGCATCGAAGTCGGAGGGAGCGGTGACGGCGGCATTGAGCGCGATGAGGCCGCCCATCGAATGGCCAAATAGGATCACCTTCAGGCCGGGATTGCGCGAGGCCGCATGGGCGCGCATGGCAATGACGTCGCCGATCACCCGATCGACGCCATTCCAGCGGGCGAAGCGGCCGATCGGCGCGTCGGGCGCGGTCGTCTCGCCGTGGCCACGGTGATCATGGGCATAGACGTGATAGCCGCGCCCCGCCATCGCCTCGGCAAAGCGGCCATATCGCTTCGAGTGCTCCGCCAGGCCATGCGATATCAACAGGATGCCGCGTGCCGGAGCGGCGGCTTCGGCATGGTGATAGGCCAGAGACGCTTCCCCTGTGGCGAGCCTTTGCGTATCAGAAAACATCCGGATCCTCCCTGCCGCAGCAGAGCAGATCGCTACTGCATAATTCCTTAAAGCGGAATCGATTTAAGCAGAATATTCTGCAACCCAAGTGCGACAGCGTCCGTGCGTAACTCAAGAACAGGGAGCTTCCCGGAATAGCCGACTGTTTCCGACGACGCAGTCGAGAACAAATTCCAGGATAGTTGCGATTCAGGGTTGCTGCCGTTTATGCTTTGTGCTTATCTGTTCCTGCATTGTTCTTCTTTTGGGGGTTGAAATGAGCAGCATGCAGTTGCGTACCTTTACATTCGCCGTGTCGATGATCCTTGCCGGCGCTGCCGTGGCGCAGGAGGCCGAGGGCCGTACCCGTTTCATTCTTGCTGCGAGCTGGCAGCCCGCCTTCTGCCAGACGAACCAGAAGAAGCCCGAATGCGCCAGCCAGACCGGCGAGCGCCATGACGCGACGAATTTCTCCCTGCATGGCCTGTGGCCGATGCGGCAGGATTATTGCGGCGTCAGCGACGATCAGAAGGCTGCCGACAAGGACGGCAAATGGGATACTTTGCCTGATGTCGCGCTTTCGGCCGAGGCAAAGGCGTCGCTTGCAAAGGCGATGCCCGGCACGCAGTCCGGCCTCGAACGGCACGAATGGATAAAGCATGGCACCTGCACGAAAATGAGCGTGGAGGATTATTTCGGCGTCGGCGTCCATCTGGTGGATGCGCTCAACACATCGGCCGTGCGCGATCTATTTGCCGCCAATATCGGCAAGACGGTCAAGGCGGAGGCGATCAAGGCTGCTTTCGACAAAAGCTTCGGGCCGGGTGCGGGCGAGCGCGTCAAGATGAGCTGCCGGCGAGCCGGCAGTGTCAGGGTGATCAGCGAGTTGACGATCGGACTGTCTGCGGATGCGGGAGCGGCATCGGCCAAAAGCGCAAGCCTTGCCGATCTGATCCAGGGCGGGGGAAAAACCTCGTTCGGCTGTGACGAGGGCGTTGTCGATGCGGCGGGCTTCTGACCGGAATCCGGCGTAAACGGGTTTCGGCGTTGCTCACAGGCGCTGTTTCGCCTACATAGCGGCACGAAACGAAGTTTCCCGCCCGGAGCAGCGCAGCATGGCACGTCAATTCATCTATCATATGTCCGGCCTCAACAAGGCCTATGGCAACAAGAAGATCCTGGAGAACATCCACCTTTCCTTCTACCCGGATGCCAAGATCGGCATCCTCGGACCGAACGGCGCCGGTAAATCCACTGTGCTGCGCATCATCGCCGGCCAGGACAAGGAGTATACCGGCGAAGCCTGGCTCGCCGAGGGTGCCACAGTCGGCTATCTCGAGCAGGAGCCGAAACTCGACCCCACCAAGACGGTTTTCGAGAACGTCATGGAAGGTGTTGCCGCGAAGACGGCGATCGTCGATCGTTACAACGAATTGATGATGAATTACTCGGACGAGACAGCGGAAGAGGGGGCGAAGCTCCAGGACATCATCGACAGCCAGAACCTCTGGGATCTGGAAAGCCAAGTCGAGATGGCGATGGAAGCCCTGCGCTGCCCGCCGCGCGATGCCGAGGTCACCAGCCTGTCCGGTGGTGAGCGCCGCCGCATCGCACTCTGCCGCCTGCTGCTCTCGCAGCCGGATCTGTTGCTGCTCGACGAGCCGACTAACCATCTGGACGCCGAAACCATCGCCTGGCTCGAAAAGCATCTGCGCGACTATCCCGGCGCCGTGATGATGATCACCCACGACCGCTACTTCCTGGATAACGTCACCGGCTGGATCCTCGAACTCGATCGCGGCCGCGGCATCCCTTACGAAGGCAACTACTCCGCCTATTTGCAGGCCAAGGCCAAGCGCATGCTGCAGGAAAACCGCGAAGAGGCATCGCGCCAGAAGGCGATCAGTCGCGAGCAGGAATGGATTGCTTCCAGCCCGAAGGCTCGCCAGGCCAAGTCGAAGGCGCGTATCAAATCCTACGAGCAGTTGGTGGAGGCGGCCGAGAAGCAGCGTCCCGGCGACGCGCAGATCATCATCCCGGTCAGCGAACGGCTCGGCCAGGTCGTCATCGAGTTGGAAGGCATCACCAAGGGCTTCGAGGGTCGCACGCTGATCAACGACCTGTCGATCAAGCTGCCGCCGGGCGGCATCGTCGGCATCATCGGCCCGAACGGCGCCGGCAAGACGACCCTGTTCAAGATGATCACTGGCCAGGAAAAACCGGATAGGGGCTCGATCCGCATCGGCGAGACCGTGCATCTCGGTTATGTCGACCAGAGCCGCGACGCGCTGGCCGCCGACAAGACGGTCTGGGAGGAAATCTCCGGTGGCGCCGAAATCATCAAGCTCGGCAAGTTCGACATGAACTCGCGTGCCTACTGCGGCGCCTTCAACTTCAAGGGTGGTGATCAGCAGCAGAAGGTCGGCAATCTCTCGGGCGGTCAGCGCAACCGCGTGCACCTCGCCAAGATGCTGAAGGCCGGGGGCAATGTTCTGCTGCTCGACGAACCCACCAACGACCTCGATACGGAAACGCTCGGCGCTCTCGAAAACGCGCTCGAGAATTTCGCCGGCTGCGCCATCATCATCAGCCACGACCGCATGTTCCTCGACCGTCTGGCGACGCACATCCTGGCTTTCGAAGGCGAGGGCCATGTCGAATGGTTCGAAGGCAATTTCGAGGATTACGAGCAGGACAAGATCCGCCGCCTCGGCCCCGACGCCCTTAATCCTGGCAGTCAGGCTCACAAGCGCCTGACGCGCTGATCCTGCTTTATTTCTGCTTGCAAGGCCCCGGTTCGACCGGGGCTTTTTCATCTCGTGCCCTGTCGCAATTTGCACAGGCAATTTCGCGAACAGTGTGAATTGCCGCTTGCCACCGCTTTTCAAATCACATAAAGATATCTTTATATCTTGATTGGGCTGATGATGAGCGAACCTTTGAAGCTGGGACTGGATGGGCTGGTGGACGTCTTGAAGGCGGCCGGCGAACCCACGCGTCTGCGTCTTCTGGCGCTTCTCGACGGTGGCGATCTGACGGTGACCGATCTTACCGAAATTCTCGGTCAATCGCAGCCACGCATCTCCCGCCACCTGAAACTGCTCGGCGAGGCTGAACTGATCGAACGCTATCAGGAAGGGGCCTGGGCCTATTTCCGCCTCAAACAGGACGGCAAGGCGGCCATGCTGGTGCGGGCATTGCTGAGACACGTCTCCGAGAATGATCCGACCATCCTTCGCGACGGCGAGCGGCTTTCACAGGTCAAGCGCCAGCGGGCCGAGCGGGCGCAGGCCTATTTCAGCCGCAACGCCGCCGAATGGGACGAGCTTCGTCGCCTGCACGCGGCCGATGAGGAGGTCGACGCCGCCGTCATTCGGCTGCTCGGCAACCAGCCGATCGATTCGCTGCTGGATCTCGGCACCGGCACCGGCCGCATCCTCGAACTCCTGTCCGGGCTCTACCGCCGCGCCGTCGGTGTCGACGCCAGCCGCGACATGCTGAGCGTGGCGCGCGCCAATCTCGACAAGTCGCGTATCACCAAGGCGACGGTGCGCCACGCCGATATCCTCAACCTTCCGTTCGAGGGGCAGGATTTCGACCTTGTGACGATCCATCAGGTGCTGCATTTCTTCGACCAGCCGGAGATTGCGATCGCGGAAGCGGCGCGCATGCTGCGGCCGGGCGGGCGGCTCGTGGTCATCGATCTCGCACCGCACACGCTCGAATATCTCCGCGACGAACATGCCCATGTCCGTCTCGGCTTTTCGCACCAGGCGATGTCCGACTGGCTGCGCAAAGCCGGGCTCGACGTCGAGCAGGTCGTCGATCTTCATCCGGGTCAGCAGGGCGGGCAGGGGTTGACGGTCACCGTCTGGCTCGCGCGCGATCCGAGGCGCCTCATGGCTTCGCAGACCAGCGAAGGCGCCGAAGCTACATTTGCCGGGAGAGTATGAACATGGCTTTGAAAAGCGAAGGACGCGGGCGCAACTTCGGGATCTCCTTCGAGTTCTTTCCACCGAAATCGGAAGAAATGGAGGCGCAGCTCTGGGATGCCGTCGCTAAGCTGCAGGACTGGGATCCGGATTTCGTGTCGGTGACCTATGGCGCCGGCGGCACCACCAAGGCGCCGACGCTGTCGGCGGTGACGCGCTTCCTGTCGCAGACGCCGCTTGCCACCGCTTCGCACCTGACCTGCGTCGGTGCGACGAAGGAGGAAACGCATCAAGTGATCGATACGTTTCGCAAGGTCGGCGTAAAGCATTTCGTGGCGTTGCGCGGCGATGCGCCTGGCGGCGTCGGTGCGCCCTATCAGCCGCATCCCGGCGGTTACGCCAATGCCGCGGAACTGGTGGCCGGTCTCAAGTCGGTCGGTGATTTCGAGATTTCGGTCTCCGCCTATCCGGAAAAACACCCGGAAAGCCGTGATACGGCCGCCGATATCGAGATGCTGAAGCGCAAGGCCGATAACGGCGCTGACCGGGCTTTGACGCAGTTCTTCTTCGACAACGACAATTTCGAGCGCTACCTGGAGCGGGTGCGCGCCGCCGGCATTTCGATCCCGATCGTGCCCGGCATCATGCCGATCCAGAACCTGACGCAACTGAAGCGTTTCGCCGGCGCCTGTGGCGCGGTCATCCCGGCCTTCCTCGATGAGCGTTTCGCGGGCTTCGACGACAAGCCTGAGGATCGGGCAAAGGTCGCGGCCGAAGTTGCTGCCGAGCAGATCGAGGATCTCGTCCGGCGCGGCATCGGTGATTTCCATCTCTATACGATGAACCGCGCGCCGCTGGTTTCCGCGGTGCTCGACAACCTCGGCTACTCCCGTCGGGCGGCAAAGAGCGCGGGCGCCGCCGCCTGATCCCTTCAGACGTTCAAAAGTGAAAAAGCGCATGTCGGGCGGGACATGCGCTTTTTCGTTGGCGGATTGATCAGGGGAGTTTAGGCACTATCAGCGCTACCAGCCCGTCAGCTCAAATAAAGAGCATGGATAGGACGAAAGCAAACGCTGCACTGACCAACAGAACATTCAAGGATTGCGTGAGTCCCATGTCTGTCTCCTCGCGTTAACCGGCCGATATTATGTCTGAAATATGTCGATTGAAAAGCGGATTTTATGCTGCGCTGCCGAAGCGGCCGGCGGATGAGGCGAATAGCGTTTTCGCAAATCATTGATAGCACGGGATAATTTCATGCTTATTTTTGTTCACAGATTTTAACGCGGCGTTAAATCGGGCGATTGCGGATTTACCTATGCGCCCGAAACATGGCGGCTCGGCAACCGGTTGAAAACATAGGGAATATGCAACCAGCTTTCAGGCAGCTTTCACCAGCAGGCGGTAGGCGCGGCCATCGAGGATGACAAGGCCGAAACCGATCAGCGCCATGCCCGCAAATTCGCCAACCGCCAGCCGCTCTCCGAGGAAAAGCACGCCGAGCAGGATGGCGCTTGGAGGCACCAGCAGGGTGACAAGCGAGGCGTTGGTGGCGCCGGCCGCCGCCATGATCCGGAAATAGAGAATGTAGGCGAAGGCGGTCGACACCAGCGCCAACGCCAGGACGGCGAGCAGGATATTGAGCGGCGGCAAGGAGAGCGTCCAGGGGCGATCGGCAATTAGCGACATCGGCAAAGTGATCAGCGAGGACGCGGTCAACTGGCCGGCTGCGGTGACTGGTGCCGGAACGTCCTTGAATCGCTTGCCGTAGGTGGCTGCGAACCCGTAGGAGATGGCGGCAAGCACAGGGAGCAGCAGCGCCCAGAGGGGGGCTTGGCCGCTGGCCGACAGGCCAGGGCCGACCAGTACGATCGTTCCGGCGAGGCCGACGAGGCAGCCGGCGATCTTGGCCGAGGACAGCTTTTCGTCGGAGGTGAGATAATTGGCGATCAGCACGGTCCAGATCGGCGTCGTTGCGTTCAGGATCGCCGCAAGGCCGGCGCCGATGCGGGTCTGGCCGAAGAAGATCAGCGCATGCGGCAGGGCATTGTTGATCAGCCCTAGGATCAGGAATTCGCGCCAGCGGGCTTTCAGGGTCGAAAAGATATCGAAACGGCCAGCGATATAGACGTGCAGCGCCAGCCCGGCCAGCAGCAGACGGAGGAAGACGAGCGTCAGCGGCGGGATATGCTGGACGGCGATGCGCGCGAAGAAAAAGGAGCCGCCCCAGATAAGACCAAGCAGGAGCAGCAGGCTCCAGATCCAGGCACTCATTTTGCTGTCCATGCCATGTTCCTCCATCCAAAGCCGCATCGTCTAGACCCGGCGTCGCTCCTCAGCATTATGCTTTAACGCGGACGGTAAGCGGCACCACCCGTTTCTTGCGAAACGAGCGGCGGAAGTGCCAGAGGCGATCAGAGAGCGTTGAGAAGGGCAGGCGTCGCCCAGCCGTCGGCCGGTATGCCCAAGCGCTGCTGTTCCTTCTGGATTGCGATACGCGTGCCGGAACCGAGAATACCGTCGATCTCGCCGACATCGTGGCCGAGTGACTGCAGCTTGGTCTGCAGCGTCTTCATCTGGTCGTTGGCAAGACCCTGTTCCGGTGTGCCCTTGAGATAGGTCGGGGCGCCGGAAAGGCGGGTGGCGAAATAGGCGGCCGACGTCGTGTAGATGAACGATTTGTTCCATTCGAGATAGATCTTGAAATTGGGATAGGCGATGAAGGCCGGTCCCATGCGGCCCTGCGGCAGGACCAGATCGCCCTCCAACTCACCGAAGGCCGTGTTTCCGTCGCGCGGCTTGACGCCGAGCGCGAACCACTCGCTCGCCTTCATTGCGCCGCCAAGGCCGGATTTCTCCCAAGGCAGGTTGTCGGGCAGGGTGACTTCCTGCAGCCAGGGCTGACCGCGCTCGAAGCCGAGATGCTGGATGAATTTCGCTGCCGTCAGAATGGCGTCCGGGCCGCTCTGCTTCAGGCGGACATGGCCGTCTCCGTCGCCATCCATGCCATAGGCAATGATGTCGCGCGGCAGCATCTGAACCTGGCCTATCTCGCCGGCCCAGGCGCCGGTGTTGGTGGCGGGGTCGAGGTCGCCGTGCTCGACCATCTCGATCAAGGCGATCAGTTGCGGGCGGAAGAGCTCCGGGCGGCGGCAGTCGTGCGACAGCGTCACCAGGGCATTGCGGGTGTTGAAATCGCCCTGGACGGCACCGAAATCGGTTTCCATCGCCCAGAATGCAGTGATCACGCCTGGGGGAACACCGAATTCCTGCTCGGCCCGGGCAAAAACGTCGGCATATTGCTTCATCTTCTGGCGGCCGATGTCGAGGCGGGCCTGGCTAACAGTGCGCTGCGAGAATTCGAGGAAGGTCTGCTTGAAGACGCCCTGGGCGCGGTCCCGGCTCAGGACCTTGGGATCGATTTCGGCGCCGGCCAGCGCCTCGTCGGCGGCTGCGGCGCTGGCGCCTGCGGCCACCGCATCAGTCTTGACGCCCTGGAGGAAGGCCGACAGATCGCCGCCGCAGGGAGCTGCCGGAGCCGAGGCCGTGGGCGCCTGCTGGGCGGCCGCGCCGCCTGCAAAAGCAAGGGCAAACAGGAGGGCGAGTGCAGAGCGGCTTGTGAGCGAGCGGTGCATGAAGGCGGTCCTTATAGCAAATGGATATCCGTCGCTTTCACAGAGGAATGTGACGGAAGCAAGAAAGATTGAAAGACGTTACTAAGAATTTCTATCCTTGGAAACGGCCGCGACCCAATTGTTCCAGTTCTTCGCGCTGCCGGCAAAGACGTTGATGTCGGTCGGCCCCTTGATGCCTGGAATAACGCCGGTCGAGGTATATTGCCAGAAGGCCCAGCGTCGGTCGGAATAGGTCACTTCGGGATGTTTCGCCACCGAGCGGACCCAAAAATGATAATCCTGGAAATAGCCCGCGAGATTGTCGCGGTGGAAATCCACCGAAGTATAGATGATCGGGCGCTTGCCGTAGTAAGCCTCCAGCCGGTCCATGAAACGCTGCATTTCGGAGCGCACCGTTACCGGGTCGGGACGATAGCGGCAGGTCTTCGATTCGGCGTTCCATTCGACATCGAGCACCGGCGGCAGGCGCATGGCCTCCTTGGGCACGTTGCGGATGAACCAGTCGGCCTGCTCATCGGCCGAGGAGCAGAAATAATAGAAATGGTAGGGGGCGTGCGGGATGCCGGCGGCGCGCGCCTCGCGCCAATATTCGTCGAAGCGCGGATCGACCCTGTCCTTGCCTTCCGTCGCCTTGATGAAGGCGAAGCCGACGCCGGAATTCCTGACCGTCGCCCAATCGATGTCACCCTGCCATTTGGAGATGTCGATGCCGTGGATCGCGTTCTGCTGCGGATGCTTCGGGCCGAAATCCTGCGGATCGGTGTCCTGGAAGCGCGTCTTCGGCTTTATCGATGCGGTTTCGAGATAGTCATGACCGGAGGAGGAGCAGCCCGCCAGCAGGATGGCCAGAGGCAGAACGCAAAACAAAAGCCGGCGCATGGGTATCCCGTCGTGAACCGAATGATCTCTTTGCCCCACAGCCTGACCTTCGAAAATGACGAGCCCAGCAGAGGAATAACCCTCTTTTCATCATATCAACGTAAAAAATCGGTTAGTTTCAAGCGAATTATGAGCGCTTGCTGATAATGGCCGCCCGCCAGGCGTAACCGCCGCCGACTGTTTCAAAGGACAATCGCGCATTGTGTTCCTCGGCCTGCGCTTCCAGGACCTCCTGCAAATCGGCGCGCGGAGTGACATGGAATTTCGCAAGCCAGGCCTGCAGCATGCGGCGGAACCAAGGCGGCAGGCCTTCCTGCTGGCCGAAATCGACGATATGCAGCTGGCCGCCGGGATTGAGTGCGGCGATCGACGCATCGACGGCGCGTTCCCAGTCCGGGATCATCGACAGGGCATAGGAGATCAGGATGCGGTCGAAGCCGCTGACGCCGAATTCGCGTGGGGTAAACGCCGTGGCATCGGCGACGCGGAATTCCGGAATCGTCGCCTTGGTGGCGAAGGTCTTGCGAGCCGAGATCAGCATTTCTTGGGAAATGTCGAGGCCGAACAGCTTGGCGCTCGGGAAATGCCTGTGAGCCAAAGCCATGTTGCGGCCGGTACCGCAGCCGACTTCGAGCAGGGTGCCGCTGTCTGGCACGTCGAGATTGCGAATTGTGTTGTCGCGGCCGAGGAGGTAATATTTGCGGGTCAGGTCGTAGATATGGCGCTGGTAGCGGTACATGCCATCCATCAGGCTGGCATGTTGATTGCTCTTTCCTGCCGTCTCGGCTCCGATCTTGCTCACGCCTTCTTCCCGTAAATGTGGAAGCCGCCGTAGATCGCCGAGCGATCCAGCGCGGTCAGCTCTCGCGACTTCTCTTCGAAATAATCCCATTGGTCGTGGATCGAAGGTGACAGACGGCCTTCGATGATGCTTCTTTCGGCGGCGGTACGGAAGATTGCGCGAGCGCCTTCGCGCGCCGTGCGGGTGATCTCCCGCCAGACGTCGTTCAGCTGTCCGTCGGTCATCCAATCCTGCGCGTCGAGCAGGATATAACGGTCGCGGGAAGCCGCCGGCTCGCGGGCCAGAAGTTCGGTGAAGCTTGCGTGGTGGACGTTGACGCGGTCGATATTGGCGCGGATCACCTCGTAGTGCTCCGGCTTCAGATAGGTTGGCAGCGGGCCTTCTTCTTCGGTGCCGTAGCGGCGACCGAAGGCCTGCCAGGCGAAATAGTTGTCGCGCATCGGGAAATGACAGGCGAGCTTTTCCAGGCGATGCTTCAGCACCGGCGCGATCGAATGATCGTCAGCAAGACTTGCGAGCTCATCATATTGCTGCGGCGGAATGCCGAGGCCGAAGAGTGAGCTTTTGCGGCCGGTGATCCAGCGTACGACCGGCTTTTCGAACAGGGGTGCGATCTGCTCGTCGAAGAACTGGCGCTGCTCGCGGATCGAACGGGTTTTGGTCATTTCGCGCAGCTTGACGCCGTGCAGACGGGCAAGGAGGTGGGCAGCACCGATGAAGCGGCCGAGCAGGCCGGTTTCATAGATGTTGCGGTCGAAGACCGTGACGCGGCGGCGACCGAACTTGCGTCCGTTCCAGTAACTGCGCGTCGCCTCGTCGAGTTTGGCAGCGAGATGCTGATCATAAGCGCGGCTGTTCGATTTCTCGTTCGGCATCGCCAGGAAGCGGATGAGATCGGCGTGACAGGGAAGGTGCTTGAAGGCGGCAAGCTTCAGGCGGTTCAGCGCGATATGGTGCGGGTTGAGGTCGACGACGTCGATCGAAGCCGGCGCCTTGGAGAGATAGGCGAGCATGTTGCAGCCGCCCGAACCGATGGTGACGATGCGGTGATTGGGCTTCAACTCCATCGCCTGCATGTCGAGATCCGGATCCTCCCAGATCTGCGGATAGACGAGGCCGGAGAAGAGAAGACCGAAGAGCCGCTCGGAGAAGCCCTCCTTCGAAAAAGGCTTGTGGCGGAGAAGGGCGTCCTTGAGTTTCCGGTTCTTGCGGAAGCCGGCATCCGGTGCAAATTCTGACATGAGTCTGTCACCTTTTTAGCGTTCAGGGCGTGTAGCGCGCCACTGCTACAGTTTGATGACGTGGGCTGTGGGCCTGCGCCGTTCGAGAACATCGCCCTCCTCGGAAAGTGATTGGGTGACGGAATATTCTTCGCGCCGCGCCCTTTCCGGCAGCCGGAATTCCTGCTTCTCTCCAAGCATTCGGAGGAATGCCATGCGATTTGTCCTGCGTGTCCTGAAGGCGCTTGCTCTCCTTGTCGTTCTCATCGTCGTTGCCGGCGCCGCCTGGCTGTTCGTCCGGCCGCCGGAGCTTCTGCGCGTCGGCGACGGCTATGCCGCCAAGATCGTCTGCTCCAATGTCTTCATTGCCGGCCGGGAGGCGGATGATGTGCTTCATGACGATGTCCAGGCGCCCGGAAATCCGTTGCTTCGGCTGATGAGTGTAAGCGTCGATCGCGAAAACAGCCGTGTGACGGCGCGCTTCATGGGGCTGTTCGCGCCGAGTTACGCCTTCTATCGCAGCGGTCTCGGTTGTACGAGCGTGCCGGACGGCGACTTCGAGGCGGCGGCGGATGCCGTGCCCTTCGATGCGGCCGTCAAAGCGGAGACGAATGGTGCCTTATGGCCGCAGGGCGAGGGCGTAGGTGATCCCGACGAGAAGATCGCCGCGCTGCTGGGCGATGCCGGACTTTCCGGCCCGGCGATGCGGGCGATCGTGGTGGTGTGTGACGGCCGCATCGTGGCCGAAGCCTACGGCCCCGGATTCTCAGCGAAGACGCCGCTGATCGGCTGGTCGATGACGAAGACGGTTAATGCGGCGATCCTGGGACGGCTGATGCTCGACGGCAAGATCTCCTTCGACGACGATCATCTTCTGGCGCAGTGGAAGGACGATGCGCGCGCCAATATCAAAGTTTCCGACCTGCTCGGCATGGAGAGCGGCCTTGCCTTCAATGAGAATTATGGCGAGGTCGCGGATGTGACGCGCATGCTCTATCTCGACCCCGACATGGTGTCGTTGCCGGCCAATGCCCCGATAGAGGCGCCGCCGGGGCTGCGCTTCCGCTATTCGAGCGGCACGGCCGTGCTCTTGTCGCGTATCTGGATGGACAGGGTAGGCAATGCGCCGGCAGCCTTCTCCTACCCGCACGACGCGCTCTTCTCCCCTCTCGGCATAACGAGTGCCGTCTTCGAACTCGACGCGCGCGGCACCTTTGTCGGAAGCTCCTATCTCTACGCGACGGCGCATGATTGGGCCCGCTTCGGGCAGTTCCTGTTGCAGGATGGCGTGTGGAACGGCCAGCGGCTGTTGCCGGAGGGCTTCGTCGGCGCCATGCGCACGCCGACGGCGGCGTCGAACGGCCGGTATACGCAAGGTCAGGCCTGGCTTGCGCCCGGTGGCTCGAGCGCCGCGTTCGGGCTGCCCGAGGATACGTTCTGGCTCACGGGGCATGACGGGCAGAGCATGGCGATCGTGCCTTCCGCCAATCTGATCGTCGTCCGGCTCGGCCTGACGCCGGGCTGGCTCGGCTATCAACCGCAGACGCTTCTGAAGGCAGTCCTGGCGGCGTTGCCGCAAGCGCGAGCGCCGCAACAGCAAGCCGAATCACACCGGCAGGCTCAGCCGCAGCCGTAGGCTACGACCGCTGTTTCAATTGGGTTGTTTTGGTAGCTGCCAGGTTTCAGTAATTACCCTGGGCGACATCATTCATGCCCTTGCGCTTGGCGTCGTAGTAATAGCCGCGCGCATAGAGGCGGACAGCGTCGTCTTCCTTGTTGTCGGAGACGAGCCAGGCGCCGCGCAGATATTTTGCGGCATATTTAATGTTGGTTTCGGCGTCGAAGAGGCCGCCCGGCGCACCGTCATAGCCCATAGATTTGGCGGTGTTGTATTTGATTTGCATGAGGCCGAAATAGCCGCGCTTGTTGTAAGCCTTCGGATTGTAGCGGCTCTCGCGATGGACGATGCGGTGGAGCAGCGTCTCGGGAATTTCGTAGATCTTCGAATATTTCTGGATGAGCTTGGTGACGAAGCTCTTCTCGACTGTCGGCGCATCGTCCCTGTCGTCGTCGCTGAACATCGGGGGAGCCGTCGGCGGATCGATCGGTCCTGACTCGTCGAAGCCGTAATCCATGGAACGCGGCGTGGTGTCGACTGCGGCAAGTGCAGCAAGCGCGCTGTTCTGCGGGGTGGCGGCAAAGGCAAGCTGCGTCGCCGGCTGTGACGGCGTTCCCGGGCGCGGCGTCGGCACGACGGATTGGATCGCTGTCATCTCGGGCGTCAGGGGGATCTGCGCATAGGCCGCCGGCCGGATGCCGGCCTGCATGGTCAGATCGGCAGGCTGGGTGCCCGGCGCGGTCGGCATCGCCGTTGCGGTGAGCGACGGAGCTGCCTGGGGAAGAACGCTGCCGGCGATCGCCTGGCCGGCAGCACCTTCAGCTGTCGGGACTGCGGCAAGCATCGCATCTTCGCCGGGCTTCGGCGTCGGCACCACGGTCTGAGCGGCTGTCAGTTCGGCCTGAGAGGTATATTCGACGCTCGTGCAGCCGGTGATCACGCCGCAGCAGAGCACCGTAGAAACGACAAGACTGCGTTTCAGGCCGGACAATCCGATCGCTACCATTCCGTCACTTTCGTGAAATCGCGCCGCCCCGGCAGCGTTATAAAAGTTACTAAAAAGCTTAAACCCGATGACCCCATTAACCTATTCGTTGCATTCCGGCAACCACGGAATATTTCTAAGCTGCAATAGCGCGATACGCGGATTTCTAAGCCGCAATACGGCGATACCCAGCCGTGACGGCGCCTGCAGCGATCAGCAGGGTGCCGCCGGTGCGGTTCACGGCACGCTGAACGCTCGCCTTGCGAATCAGTCCGCGAGCGGAATGGGCCAGAAAAGCGTAGGTGGCGGCATTGAGGATCGCCAGCACCAGGAAGGTCGCTTCCATGATCGTCATCTGCCCGAAGAAGGGCAGGGCCGGATTGAGGAACTGCGGCACGAAGGCGACGAAGAAGACGATACTCTTCGGATTGAGGGCGGTGACGATATAGGCGTGGAGGAAGATCTTAAGCGACTTTTCCTCCGGCAGATTGTCGTTGTCGGCGACCGGCTCGCCAATCACCGGAGCCCGCCAGAGCTTGATTCCCAGCCATATCAGGTAGGCGCCGCCGATCCACTTCAAGAGGGTGAAGAGGGCGGCGGAGGTGGCGAGCACCGCGCCGAGACCGAAGAGGGACGCGGTCATTGCGGTGAAGTCGCCAAGCGCCACGCCGCTCACCGTCGCAAAGGCCGTCCGGCGGCCATGACCGAGCGCATAGGAGACGACGAGCAGTATCGTCGGTCCCGGTATGGCCAGCATGATGGCGGATGCGGCAGCAAAAGCGAGCCAGGCTTCAAGCGACATGGAATCTCCTCCTATTCCGTCGGGAACAAGCAAAGACACCATATTAGCCGTCCGTCAATCATGCTTCTTTGTATTTCTGGCCTATATTGTGCATGACTTCTGCAAACCATGCCGTCGACAGGTCAAAAGCTTTGCCACCTTTGATGCGGGGAAATTCTATAGTGCGCAACTTACCGTTCTGCGCTTCGTCATGGCCGGTGACGCCGGAAACCTTATTGAGCGCGCTTTCGACGGCGAGATCGACCATACTCTGGATCAGCCTGAGGTCGTCGGCATTGGCAGGGGCCGAGCGAGCGAAATAGCCCGATTTCTGCACCAGCGAACGCTCTGCGTTCAGCAGGCTGGCGAATTGCTTCTGGAACCAGGCGCCGACATTGATCGTGTCGATCTTCACGTGACCGAAAGCGTCACGCTTGACGGTCTCACCCGCAGCTTCGCGCTCGGCGACGATGGCGTCGAGGCAGGCGCCTTCCGAGACGAAGACGGTGGCATGGCCCGTGCGGTCCATGATGTCCTTCAGGCGGGCGGCCTCGGCGTCGAGGTCGAAGGCCATTTCGGGCAGATAAACGGCGTCGATGCTCTTCAGATGCGCGTCCATCATCAGGCCGTCGACATATTGGTTGCGGCTGGTGCGCTGAAGATAGGCACGGGCGGTGGCTGCCGTCAGCCAGCCGCAATGGCGGCCCATCACCTCATGGATGACGAGCGTGCGCGGCGCGGCCGTCTGCTCATTGCTGACATTGTCGAAGAAATGCGCGCCGACTTCGGCGGCCGTCCAGGCGCCGAGCGACTGGCGGATGGGGACGACATCGTTGTCGACCGTCTTCGGCAGACCGACGACCGTCAGGTCGTAGCCGTTGGCGGCGAGGTAGGCGGCAAGGTCGGCGGCGGTGGTATTAGTGTCGTCGCCCCCGATCGTGTGGAGAATGGTAATGCCGTCATCGGCAAGACGCTCGGCGGCGACCCTCAGCGGGTTCTCGCCTTCCTTGACAAGGCCGCGCTTGACGCAGTCCGCGGCATTGGTGAGCTTGACGCGGCTATTGCCGATCGGTGAGCCGCCATATCGGTGCAGCAGCGGCGCCGTTTCCCGCATTTCACTGGTGATCTCGATGCGGTCACCGAGCAACACGCCCTGATAACCGGACTTATAGGCGACGATGTCGATTTCGGGCGCGACGTCGCTGTAGCGTTCGATGAGGCCGCCAACTGCGGAGGAAAGACAGGGCGCCAGGCCTCCGGCGGTCAGCATTGCGACTTTCTGTTTGGCCATGATCCCTCCTATGGTGTTCAGTGCGGCAGCGTTAGCTAGCGCATGGATGCGGCAGGGAAAGGGCTCTGTAAAGTAAAGAATTTACGAAAAAAGCGGCTTTTTGCCGGGTTGAACGGCGAAGGTGTCGCGAAGTATCGATATAATCGTTTCAAGCCTGCTTTGCTTGTCGGGAACTGTTTGTGGAAATCGGCGGCTAAGTATCGAGTGGAATCGTGCGGCACTTTCTTACGGCAGATCCGGCGAAAGCGACCGACGGCTTGCTGCGATGCAATAATTACCGAATTGTGAAAACTGTTTTCGATCCTATGACCAATCGTCGCCTTGCAAAGGCTCAGATTCTTTGGTCAAGCTGATTGCTCATACCTGACAGCGTGCGAGAGATTTTCGATGTCCTTCTGGGAAAAACTGTTGAATGCCATTGGCAATACCGCGGGCAATGCGCTTTCCGCGGTCGTCGAGGCGATCCGAACGGTTTTCGAAGGAGATCCCGAAACCCGGCGCAAAGTGGCGTTTTCTGTGGCGATCATTGCGCTTTCGGCCAAGATGGCCAAGGCCGACGGCGTCGTCAGCGAGAAAGAGGTCGAGGCCTTCCGCGAGATCTTCGAATTTCCCGAAGATCAGGCCAAGAATGTTGCCAGGCTCTATAATCTCGCACGCCAGGATGTCGCCGGCTACGAAGCTTATGCCGAGCGGCTTTCGACGCTCTGCGTTACCTGCGCGGCCAATTGCCCGGTGCTGGAAGACGTGCTCGACGGCCTGTTCCACATTGCCAAGGCCGATGGGCTGATTCACGAGAAGGAGCTGAATTTCCTCAGCCATATCGCCGAGATCTTCCAGATGAGCGAGACACGTTTCGAGCAGATCGCCGCTCGCCACGTCTCGTCCGGCGGCGATCCCTACAAGGTGCTCGGCGTGTCGCCTTCCGACGACTTTCCGACGATCCGCCGCCGTTACCGCGGCCTCGTCAGCGAGCACCACCCAGATCGACTGATCTCGCGCGGGGTGCCGAAGGAGTTTCATTTGATCGCCAATGAGCGCATGGCCGCGCTGAACGCAGCCTATGCGGCGATCGAGAAGGAACGCCGCGCCGCATGACCTCTTTCGAGGCCGATTACCGAGGCGCTTACGTGCGGCCGTCTCCCAACCACGGCGAGCGGGCGGACGGGCGCCGTCCCGATATGATCCTGCTGCACTATACGGGTATGCCGACGGCCGATGGTGCGCTCGACTGGCTCTGTCGGGACGAGAGCCAGGTTTCCAGCCATTATTTCGTGCACGAGAATGGCGAGGTGATTCAGCTCGTGCCCGAGGCGCGGCGCGCCTGGCATGCGGGCAAGAGCAGTTGGCACGGCGAGAGCGATATTAATTCGCTGTCGATCGGCATCGAAATTGCCAATGCCGGTCATCCCGGCGGCCTTCCCGACTATCCGAAAGAGCAGATCGCAGCAGTCATCGAATTGTGTCACGACTGTGTCAAACGTTGGTCGATTGCGCCGGAAAGAGTGCTCGGGCATTCCGATGTCGCACCGATTCGCAAGGTCGATCCGGGCGAAAAATTCCCTTGGGCCGAGCTTCATCGGGCGGGTGTGGGCCATTGGGTCGAGCCAGCGCCGATCACCGGTGGGCGTTTCTTTCAGCGCGGGGACGCCGGCCAGCCGGTGGAAGCGCTGCAGTCGATGCTGTCGCTGTATGGTTACGGCACTGAGATTACGGGGGAATTCTCCCAAAAGACGGCCGGCGACGTGGAAGCCTTCCAGCGACATTTCCGGCCCGAACGGGTGGACGGGATCGCCGATTTCTCGACGATCGACACGCTGCACCGGCTGCTGTCGGGGCTACCGCGTTACTCCTGATTCTCGGCAATTACTGAAACGCGAAATTTCGCATTGCAGCGCGAAATTCGGCCTGCCACATCATTTCCCTATTATCTCCTCATTGCGATGGTCTAAGAACGTCCGCCAAGCGGTGCTCGGGGTTGTTTTTCGAGTTAAACCACGGGCGGTATGTGAAACGATAAGAATTACCGTGAATCCCGATCGGTTCTTGATCTGGTATTCATTGTGACAGCGAGGCGCGCGTCCGGAAATTCTTTGGGTCGGAGTGTTCAAGACTACATGAGAAAACTGATTGTTGTTGCTGCAACATGCGTTGGCATGGTGCTGGCGGGAAATAGCTTTGCGTTTGCGAATGATTGGGGTGTGCGAGCCGATGCGCCGGTGAAGAAAGTCGAGCGTCCTTCGAAGAAGGCAGAGCGTCCGTTGAAGAAAGCGGAACGTTCGGTCAAGCCGGCGAAGCGTCCGCTCAAGACGGCGGAACGCCCGCTGAAGACGGTCGAGCGCCAGAGCGGTTATCCCGTCGCCAATGTTTCCGGCAATTCCTATTCCGCGCTGATCAGCAAATATGCGAACCAATATGCTGTACCGGTTGCGCTTGCGACCGCGGTCATCCGCGTCGAAAGCAATTTCAATCCGAATGCACGCGGCAGCCACGGTGAAATCGGGCTGATGCAGATAAAGCCTGCAACGGCCCGCATGATGGGTTATTCCGGCAGCGCCAAGGGCCTGTTCGATCCGGAAACCAACATCAAGTACGGCATGAAATATCTGGCTGCTGCTCATGATCTCGGTGGTGGAGAGACCTGCAACACCATCCTCAAGTATAATGCCGGCCACGGCGCAACGCGCATGAACCCGGTCTCGAAGACGTATTGCGGTAAGGTCCTGGCAATGCTCGACTGAACCGCCGAGCGGACCGGAGGAAAATCCTCCGCCGCTGTTTTTGCGATATGAATCGGCACGCGCGCCATGATATCCCAGCTGGAAACGAGGTGGGCCACCTCGAGATGAGGTGAGATATGGCAGTCGATTTCAGGTTCATCGTCATCGGGCGCGGCATGATGGGGGCGGCGGCGGCACGGCACCTCTCCTCCATGGCCGACGGCATCGCGCTGATCGGCCCGCCGGAGCCCGAGGAGCGCAAGGTCCATCACGGCGTCTTTGCCAGCCATTATGACGAAGCACGCATTACCCGCACCTTCGACGGCAATCTTACCTGGGGAACCTTCGCCGCGCGGGCGCTCGGGCGCTACCGCGAGATCGAGGCGAAGAGCGGCATTTCCTTCTTTTCGGAAGTCGGCTGCCTCTTTGCCGGTCCGCCGCCTAGGGATGAGCAGGATTTTCTTCTGAGGGCGCTGGCCGTCAGCCGGAGGCTCGGCAGCGATATCGAAACCGTCGCGCCGGCGGAGCTCGGGCAGCGTTTTCCCTATCTTACCGTCGGTCCTGATTTCAGTGGGTATTTCGAGCGCAAGCGCGCCGGGCACATCAATCCGCGGGCCCTGGTGCGCGCGCAAGCCAGGCTTGCCGAGGAGGGCGGCGTCTCGCTGATCGACGCGACCGTGACATCGGTGCGCGATACAGGCTCCCATGTCGAGGTGACGGCCGGCGACAGAAGCTACAGCGCCGAGCGCGTGTTGGTCGCGGCCGGGGCTTTCAGCAATTTCCATGCCCTGCTGCCGCGTCCCGTCGATTTGAGAGTGATGGCGCGCACCGTTGTCTTCTACGAAATCGGCGAGCGCGAGATGGCGGTTTTCGGCGATATGCCGTCGACCATCGTGCTTGGCGACCGGGAGGAGGACCACATCTATATCCTGCCGCCGGTGCGTTATCCCGACGGCAAGACCTATCTGAAGCTTGGCGGCGATACCGAAGCGCTTTCCTTCAGCCGGCTGGAAGAGGCCGGCACGTGGTTCCGTTCCGACGGCAGCGTGGCCGAGCGCGATCATCTCTCGCGCATCGCCCTGCAACTGATGCCGGAGCTTGCCGGCTGTCCGGTCACGTCGGCTCCGTGCGTGGCGAATTTCACGCCGACCGGTTATCCCTACGTCGGCTTCACGCCGTCGCCGCGGGTCGCAGTGCTGACCGGCGGCAATTTCGTCGCGGCCAAATCCTCCGATGAACTCGGGCGTCTCGGCGCCGTGCTTCTCAGGGAAGGGCGGCTCGGGGATGAGGATTTCGGCCGCGAGCTGACGCCAGTCTTCACTTGAGAGGAATATCATGGCAGTCGATTTCAAATATATCGTCGTCGGCCGCGGGCTGATGGGAGCCGCTGCCGCGCGGCATCTGGCGCGGCAGACGGATGGTGTCGCGGTGATCGGCCCGGACGAGCCTGGTGATCGCAAGGCGCATCAAGGCGTTTTCGCCAGCCATTACGACGAGGGGCGCATTACCCGCACAATCGATCCCGACCGCAACTGGGCGCTGCTCGCCAATCGCTCGATCGGTCGCTACCGGGAGATCGCGAACGAGAGCGGCATCGACTTCTATCGGGAGGCCGGCTGCGTCGTCGTCGCGCCTGATGGAAGCGATTATCTTGAAAGGACTCGGCAGGCCGCCGTTTCGCTCGGCGTCGAGACCAGGCTTCTGGACGTGGGCGGATTGAAGACTTCATTTCCCTTCTTTGCCTTTCCCGCCGGCAGTGCAGGTGTGTTCGAGGCGAGGGGCGCCGGACATATCAGTCCGCGCAAACTGGTGAATGCGCAATCACTGCTGGCAGAAAGGGCAGGCGCGACTGTCATCCGGGATCATGTGGTCTCGATCCGCGAGGAGGGCGGGCTGGCGACCGTCAACACTGCCGGAGGCCTCACCTATCGCGGTGAAAAGGTGCTGCTGGCGGCGGGGGGATTTTCCATTGCGGAGAATCTGTTGCCACGGCCAGTTGCCATGACGGTTTACGGCCGGACCGTCACGCTATTCCAGGTCGGCGAGGCTGATGCGCTCCGGCTTGGGGCGATGCCGTCACTCATTCTCGACGTGCCCGGCATCCACATCTATCTGCTGCCGCCGATCCGTTATCCCGATGGCAAACTCTACCTGAAGATCGGCGGCGATCCCGACGATCTGATTTTACACAACGACATCGAGATGCGGGCCTGGTTCAGGACCGAGGGGCGCGAGAGCGTGCGCTCGCATCTGCAGCGCATCGTCGCCGACCTCGTGCCTGATATGACGCCGCTGTCGATTTCGACGGCCGCCTGCGTCGTCTCGTTTACGGAAAGCAGCTATCCGATGATCGGCTATACCTCTTCGGCCAGGATTGCGGTGCTGACGGGCTGCGCCGGCACCTCGGCCAAGAGTTCGGACGAAATCGGCAGGCTCGGTGCGGAGCTGCTTTTGTCAGGCAGAATCAACGAACAGGGCTACTCCACGGATTTCACACCTAATTTCCGTTAAGCCTGTCCCCTATATTTCAGTAGCAATTACGGGCTCTCTCGTTTATGGGAGCCCTGCCAGTTGGCCGGGCAGCCGCGCTTTACCAATGCCGAAAGGCGGTAAGGTGAGGAAAGTCCGGGCTCCACGGAAACACGGTGCCGGATAACGTCCGGCGAGGGCGACCTCAGGGAAAGTGCCACAGAAAGCAAACCGCCTGTCATGACAGGTAAGGGTGAAAGGGTGGGGTAAGAGCCCACCGCATCTCCGGCAACGGATATGGCACGGTAAACCCCACCGGGAGCAAGACCGAATAGGGATGACGCGGCGGGCCGAAAGGCTCTCCGGCCGGTTTCCAGGCCAGTCATCCGGGTGGGTTGCGTGAGGCAGCGTGCGAGCGCTGCCCCAGAGGAATGGCTGCCACGTTCCGGTTCACGCCGGAGCCATACAGAACCCGGCTTACAGGCCAACTGGCGATTAACATCCGTGCTGCTGCAGGGCCGGGACTTCACCCTAAGCTGCTGAAACCAGCTGTTTTCAAGCTAATATTAACACACTTTCTGGCTGTTTGTTTGTGTCACGCTGCCAATGCGCGCCATGCTGAAAATGACGCCGCTAACCCTTTGTTAAACTTAACAGCTTATAAATGTTTGATCACGCGTCCGTTGCAAAACGGGCGTATCCCATTGACGCCCATATGGTCCCATGCTATCCCAAATGCGCACTGCATCAGGGCAATCATTTGCCCATTCATCGCAAAGCAAAGGCGTCTTCCTTTCCGGATGCGTCGGGTGGGATTTGGCTCATCCGGCTTGCGAAGCTGTGCCTGATATTGGGACTTTCGGGCGTCTTTTTGTCCGGCTCCCTGCGGAAACGGATGTTTCGAGTCATGAGCCGCTTCCTTTCGAACGCGACCAACAGGATCGACGCCAAGGGCAGGGTTTCCGTGCCTTCGGCATTCCGTTCCGTGCTGGCGCAGCGCAACGTCCAGGAGCTCTACTGTTTCCAGGACTTTGTGTTTCCGGCGATCACCGTCGGCGGCCCGGATCTTCTCGAAAGATTCGAGCGGCAGATTGCTGCGGAAGATCCGTTTTCGCCGGACGCGAACGCGATGTCGCTTCTGATCCACGGAGGCGGGGTCTTCATGAAGCTCGATGCCGAGGGGCGGCTAATGGTCACGGATTTCATCCGCGACTTCACCGGCGTCTCGGACGAAGTGACCTTCGTCGGTCGGGCGGATCATTTTCAGCTCTGGCAGCCGCAGGTATTCTTGGCTGCGCAGGCGCAGGCACGAGGGGAGCGCAAGCTGGCGGGCAAGCGTTCCTGAAGGAACGAGGGAACGGAATGGTGACGAATCCTGGCGGAGGTTCAGCTGATGCCGGTGGCGGACCGGTTCGTCACATTCCTGTTCTTCTCAATGAAGTCCTCGCGGCGCTCTCGCCCGCACCCGGCAAGCTGATTCTCGACGGTACATTCGGCGCGGGTGGTTATAGCGCGGCCATTCTTGCGGCCGGCGCCGAGGTGATCGCGCTCGATCGCGATCCCAGCGCAATTGCCGCAGGCCAGGCCATGGTTGCCGCCCACGCCGGTCGTCTCACGCTCATTCACTCGCAGTTCTCGAATCTCGCCGATCATGCGCCGCGGGGCGGGCTCGACGGCGTCGTGCTCGATATCGGCGTCTCTTCCATGCAGATCGATGAGCCCGAGCGCGGCTTCTCCTTCCAGAAGAGCGGGCCGCTCGACATGCGCATGTCGGCAACAGGTGTTTCGGCCGCCGATGTCGTCAATCGCGCCAAGGTCGCGGATCTGATCCGCATCTTCCATTTTCTCGGTGAGGAAAACCAGGCGCCGCGAATCGCACATGCGATTGAGAAGCGGCGCGAGGAAAAGCCCTTCGAAACGACCCGCGATCTTGCCGGCCTCATCGAGCTGGTCACCCCGCGCAAGATGAAGGACAAGATCCATCCCGCGACGCGCGTCTTCCAGGCCTTGCGCATTTTCGTCAATGACGAGCTCGGGGAACTGGCGCAGGCATTGTTTGCGGCGGAACGAGCTCTGAAGCCCGGCGGCCGGCTCGTCGTCGTGACCTTTCATTCGCTTGAAGACCGCATCGTCAAGAAATTCTTCTCCGACCGCGCCGGCAAGGCGACGGGCTCGCGGCACCTGCCGGCCGCACATGAGCGGGCGGCGACCTTCACGGCGATCGGCAAGCCGATGGTTTCGGCGAGCGAGGCGGAGGCCGAAGCCAATCCGCGCGCCCGCTCCGCCAAGCTGCGCGCAGGCCTGCGGACGGAGGCGGCCGCCGAGGCGGCCGATATGTCGCTCTTCGGGTTTCCCAATCTTGCCTCTCTTGGAAAGCTCGGAGGTTGACATGCTGAAAACGTTCGATCTCGTGCTCATCGGCGTCATGACGGCGACTGCCGCCGTCACCTACACGATCAAGCATCGCGCCGAATTGAAGCTCGAGGAGGTTCATCGCCTCGAAGCCGAGATCAAACTCGAGAAGGACACAATCGATCTTCTCAAGGCCGATTGGGCGCTGCAATCGCAGCCGAACCGGCTGGAGCGGCTGGTCAACGCCTACAATGCGGAATTGCAGCTGCAGCCGACGGATTCGACGGCGCTCGTGCATGCGAAGGAGCTGCCGATGCTGAAATCCGAGGTTCCGGTACCCGACGTAACGGAGGCCAAAGCCGGTGCCAAGGGTGCGACCGTGGCCAGCGCCAAAGGCGCGACCGGCAAAGCGCAGCCCCCGCCGATGCCCGTGCCACGCGGCGCAGCACAGCAGCGCGACGCTGTCGAGCAGCGTGGTGTGGTGGCGGATGAAGCAGACGAGATCGAAACGGGGTCGGTGGAATAATGTCGTTTCTTTCCCGCATCATGGTCCTGAAGAGCCAGGCGCATTTCTCCGCCGGCGTCTATAACCGCTTCGGCGGCCCTTCTGCCGGAGTGGCCATCGAGGGGTCGCGCAAGAAGAAGACGGGGCAGGCAAAAAGCCGCGTAGGGCTGCTGATCCTTGGCTTCATGGGTGTCTATGTCGTCATCGGTGGCCGTCTGGTCGAATATGCCATGAAGGATCAGGAGGTCGTCTCCAGCATCCTGCCGCCCGACCGGCTGATGGCCTCGCGGCCCGACATTCTCGATCGCAACGGCGAGGTGCTGGCGACCGACATCCGAACGGTCTCGCTGTTTGCCGAGCCGAACAAGATCGTTGACGTCGACGAGGCGGTGGAGAAGCTTGCAACTGTTCTGCCGGAGCTCGACGTCAAGGACACCTACAAGAAGCTTTCCGTCAAGAGCTCGCATTTCGCCTGGCTGCGCCGGCAGCTGACGCCGAAGCAGCAGAGCCAGATCCTGGCGCTCGGCATTCCCGGCATCGGCTTCCGGCCGGAGAAGCGCCGCTTCTATCCCGGCGGCTCGACCGCGGCGCACATCCTCGGCTATGTCAACATCGACAACCGCGGCGTGGCCGGCATGGAGAAGTTTATCGACGACCAGGGGCTCGCCGATCTCGCCTCGGTCGGGATGACGAGCGACCAGCCGCTGGAGCCGGTGCGGCTATCGATCGACCTGCGCGTGCAGAACATCGTTCGCGATGCGGTCGTCAACGCCGTCAACAATTTCCAGTCCAAGGGGGCCGGCGCGGCTGTTATCGACGTGCACACCGGGGAAGTGCTCGGCATGGCATCGGCCCCCGACTTCGATCCGAACAATCCGCAGGAGGGGGCCAAGGAAGGCTGGCTCAACCGGATGACGAACGGCACCTTCGAAATGGGGTCGACGTTCAAGACCTTCTCGCTGGCGATGGCGCTCGACAGCGGCAAGGTGAAGATGTCGGACACGTTCGACGCCAGCAAGCCGATCTATATCGGCGGCTTCACCATCCATGACTTTCACGGGCAGCGCCGCTGGCTGACTGTTCCCGAAATCTTCCAGTATTCCTCGAACATCGGCACGGCGCGCGTGATCGATCTCGTCGGCATCGACTCGCAGAAGGATTATCTTACCAAACTCGGCCTGTTGACGAAGATGCAGACCGAGTTGCCGGAAGTGAAGATGCCGAGCCAGCCGCGTGTCTGGAAGAAAATCAATTCGATCACGATTTCCTTCGGTCACGGTGTTTCGACGACCGCGCTGCAGACGGGCGTGGCGGCGGCTGCTCTGGTGAACGGCGGCAAACTGATCGAGCCGACATTCCTGCCGCGCACCCGCGAAGAGGCCGATCAGATCGCCAAGCAGGTGCTCAAGAAATCGACCAGCGACGAAGTGCGCTACCTTCTGGATTTCAATGGCTACAAGGGGTCGGGGCGCGTCGCGCGCGTGCCGGGCTTTGCCGTCGGCAGCAAGACCGGTACGGCGGACAAGGTGGTGAACGGGCGTTATTCCTCGACGCTCAACTTCAACTCTTTCATCTCCGCCTTCCCGATCGATAATCCCCAATATGTCGTCATCACCTTCTGCGACGAGCCGAAAACAGGCGAAAAGCAATATGGTGGAACGATCTCCGCCGGTACTGCCGGCCCGATCGCTCGTGAGATCATCCGCCGCGCGGCTCCCATTCTCGGCATCGAGCCGAAATTTGGGGAGGGCGGTTCGGCCTTGCTGGTGTCTTATTGAGTGTGAATGAATACCGACGCCGATTCGCGAGGGGTGAACCGGCTTCAAGAGAGAAAAGTGCGTTCGATGAAATTGCGAGACCTGGCCGGAGATCAGTTTCCGGAACTTGAAGCACAACTCGAAGGCCCGGCAGACTTGCTTGATATCTCAGGCCTGTCTTCGGATAGCCGCAAGGTGGAACCGGGCAATGCTTTTATCGCGGTCGCCGGCACCAAGGCGGATGGCGCGGGCTTCATCGCAGATGCCGCCGGCCGCGGGGCCGCCGTCGCGATCACCTCCCAGGCTGTCGATGCTCCCATCCCGGTGCTTGCGGTCAAAGAACCACGCCGCTTTCTTTCCATTGCCGCCGCCCGCTTTTACGGCAGGCAGCCTGAAACCATGGTCGCCGTCACCGGCACGGCAGGCAAGACTTCGGTCGCCTCTTTTACCCGCCAGATCTGGGCACATGCCGGTCATGCAGCCGCGATGATCGGCACAACAGGTGTCGTTTCGCCGACGCGCAATGAATATGGCGCGCTGACGACGCCGGATCCGGTGTCGTTGCACAAACTGCTGGCCGAGCTCGCCGACGAGGGTGTTACGCATGCCTCGATGGAGGCTTCCAGTCACGGCCTCGACCAGTGCCGTCTCGACGGTGTCAGGCTCGCCGCCGCAGCCTTCACCAATCTCGGCCGCGATCACATGGATTATCATCCCACGATCGAGGCCTACATGTCCGCCAAGATGCGGCTGTTCGATACGCTGCTGCCGAAGGGTGCGCCGGCGGTCGTCTTCGCGGACGATCCGTGGTCGGCGCAGGCCATCAAGGTGGCTGCCGATGCCGGTCATGACGTCCGCACCGTCGGGCGCAAGGGTCAATATCTGTCACTCAAACGCGTCGAGCATTTCCGCCACAAGCAGACGGCCGAGATCCATATCGGTGACGAGATCTTCGAGGTGGATATTCCACTGGCCGGTGATTTCCAGGTCGCCAATGCGCTGGTCGCGGCGGGCCTTGCCATGTCCACGGGGGTCGAGCCGAAGGTCGCGATGGCGGCGCTTGAAAAACTGGCCGGCGCGTCCGGCCGCCTCGAACTGGTCGGCCATACCAAAGATGGCGCACTCGCTTATATCGATTATGCCCACAAGCCGGATGCGTTGGAAAATGTGCTGAATTCGGTGAGGCCCTTCACCACCGGCCGCGTCATCGTCGTCTTCGGCTGCGGCGGCGACCGCGACCGCGGCAAGCGGCCGATCATGGGTGAAATCGCCTGCCGCCTTGCCGATGTCGTGATCGTCACCGACGACAATCCGCGTTCGGAGGAGCCGGCTGCGATCCGGGCCGAGATCATGGCGGCAGCAGGGTGCGCCTCCGAGATCGGCGATCGCGCCTCGGCTATCCGTGAGGCGGTTGGCATGCTGAAATCCGGCGATACGCTGATCGTCGCCGGCAAGGGGCACGAGGAAGGGCAGACGATCGGGAGCGTCACACTGCCGTTCTCCGATCATGCGGAGGTGCGCAAGGCCTTGGAGGAACTGAAATCTTGAGCTGGCTCTGGACGACCGAGGACATGATTGCAGCAATGGCGGGGCGCCCTTTCGGCACTTTGCCCGAAGGCATCACCGGCATTTCCATCGACAGCCGCTCGATTACATCAGGCGAAGCGTTCTTCGCCATCAAGGGTGATCGTGTCGACGGTCACGACTATGCATCGATGGCGATGGCGAACGGCGCGTCGCTTCTCGTCGTCAGCGAGGCGAGGCTTCCTGCCCTCGGCCGCCTGACGGTACCGATGATCGTCGTCGACGACGTGCTGGCGGCACTCGGGCGTCTGGGGCAGGCTTCTCGCGAGCGCTCGCGGGCAAAGATCATCGCCGTCACCGGTTCCGTCGGCAAGACGACTACCAAGGAGATGCTGCGGCACGTGCTGTCGCCATCGGGCAAGGTGCACGCCTCCGTCGCTTCCTTCAACAATCACTGGGGCGTGCCGCTGACCCTGGCGCGGATGCCTGATGACACGGATTACGGCGTCTTCGAAGTCGGAATGAATCATCCCGGCGAGATCCGACCGCTGGTGGCCATGATCCGTCCCGATGTCGCCGTCATCACGACGATCGCACCGGCGCATCTCGGCAATTTCAAGAGCATAAAGGAGATCGCTGCCGCGAAAGCAGAGATCTTCGAGGGGCTCGAGCCCGGCGGCCATGTTGTGCTCAACCGGGACAATGACCAGTTCAATTTCCTCGATCGAACCGCGCAGTCGCTCGGCATCGAGCATATTCATTCCTTCGGCCAGCATGCCAAGGCGGAATTCCGGCTGGCGGAATTCAACGGTGCGGACGAGAATTCGACACTATGGCTGACGATCGGCGGGGAGACGCTGGAGGTGGCGATCGGTGCGCCGGGCCGTCATATCGCCGAAAATGCGCTCGCTGCTCTCGGTGTCGTCACGATCGTCGGCGCCTATCTGGACAAGGCGATTGCGGCACTTGCGACGCTGAAGCCGGAAAAGGGCAGGGGCAAACGCCACCGGCTGTCGATCGGCGGCGGTAACGGCAGCTTCACGCTGATCGACGAGAGCTACAATGCCAATCCCGCCTCTATGCGGGCGGCGATCGCGTTGCTCGCAGCTGCCGAGCCGACTGGGCGCGGACGCCGTATCGCCGTGCTCGGAGACATGCTCGAGATGGGCGAGTATGCCGAAAAGGTCCACAGCGATCTCGCCGGACCGCTGCTTGCGGCCGGCATCGAACATGTCTGGCTCGCAGGCGCCGAAATGGCTGCGCTGAAGGAATCACTGCCGGAAAGCGTCCACGTCCAGTATTGCGAAAAGACGGACGACATGACGGACTATGTCTTGAATTCGGTCGCTCCGGGCGACGTGTTGATGGTGAAATCGTCTCTGGGCATTGGTTTCGGCAAGATCGTCGCCGCGCTCCTTGACAAGTTCCCGCCATTTGCCGACACGCAACGCGAACTTTGATCGGGTAAACAAGGGGCCCTGAATGCTGATCTGGCTTGTCGAACTGTCGGAATATTTCAAATTTCTGAATCTGTTCAGATATATCACTTTCCGCACAGGGGCCGCTCTCTTCACCTCCGCATTGATCGTCTTCCTGTTTGGGCCGACGATCATCAATTCGCTGCGCATCCGCCAGGGCAAGGGCCAACCGATCCGCGCCGACGGGCCGCAGACGCATTTCAAGAAGGCCGGCACGCCGACCATGGGCGGCCTGATGATTCTTGCCGGCATCGTCGGCGCTTCGCTGCTCTGGGCCGATCTTTCCAACGTCTATGTCGTCGCCACGCTGCTGGTGACGCTGGGATTCGGGGCGATCGGCTTCTATGACGATTATCTCAAGGTGACCAAGCAGAGTCACAAGGGCTTCTCCGGCAAGGCGCGCCTCGGCATCGAGTTCGTCATTGCCGGTATCGCGGTCTATTTCATGATGCGCACGGCCCTTGCCTCCGGGGCAGCGGGCTCGACCTTTGGCTCTTCAATCGCCTTTCCATTCTTCAAGGACTTCCTGATCAATCTCGGCATCATGTTCGTCGTCTTCGGCGGATTCGTCATCGTCGGCGCCGGCAATGCCGTCAACCTGACGGATGGCCTCGATGGGCTTGCCATCGTACCTGTGATGATCGCCGCCGCCTCTTTCGGCGTCATCGCCTATCTGGCCGGCAACGTCGTGTTTGCGAACTACCTGCAGATCAATTTCGTGCCCGGTACCGGCGAGCTTGCCGTCGTGCTCGGCGCCGTCATCGGCGCCGGCCTTGGCTTCCTTTGGTTCAACGCGCCTCCCGCCGCCATCTTCATGGGCGATACCGGCTCGCTTGCCCTCGGCGGCACGATCGGCACAGTTGCCGTCGCCACCAAACATGAGATCGTCATGGCGATAATCGGTGGTCTTTTCGTCATGGAGACGCTGTCGGTCATTATCCAGGTGGGCTTTTTCAAGATGACCGGCCGGCGCGTCTTCCTGATGGCGCCGATCCATCATCACTTCGAGAAGAAGGGCTGGACCGAGAGCCAGGTGGTGATCCGTTTCTGGATCATTGCCGTCGGCCTCGCTCTGCTCGGCCTCTCGACGCTGAAACTCCGGTGAGGCGGCGATGATCCCGGTCACGACGCTCAAAGACAAGAAGGTCGCGCTCTTCGGGCTCGGCGGCTCCGGTTTTGCCACTGCCCGCGCGCTGGTCGCCGGCGGCGCCGAGGTGACGGCCTGGGACGACAATCCTGACAGCGTCGCCAAGGCCTCGGCGGAAGGCATCAAGACGGAGGATCTGCACAATATCGACTGGGGTCAGCAGGCGCTGTTCGTGCTGTCGCCCGGCGTGCCGCTCACCCATTCGAAGCCGCACTGGACAGTGGACCTTGCGCGGGCGGCCCGCGTCGACATCGTCGGCGACGTTGAGCTCTTCGTGCGCGAGCGCCGCGCCCATGCGCCGGATTGCCCCTTCATCGCCATAACAGGCACCAACGGCAAATCGACGACGACGGCGCTGATCGCCCACATACTGAAATCCGCAGGCTACGACACCCAGCTCGGCGGCAATATCGGCACGGCGGTGCTGACGCTCGATCCGCCGAAGGCGGGACGCTATTACGTCGTCGAATGCTCTTCCTACCAGATCGATCTGGCGCCGACGCTGAACCCTTCCGCGGGCATCCTGCTCAATCTGACGCCCGATCATCTCGACCGTCACGGCACGATGCAGCACTACGCCGACGTCAAGGAACGCCTGGTTGCGGGCAGCGATGTCGCGATTGTTGGCATCGACGACAGCCATTCGGCATTGATTGCGGACCGCATCGAGCGGGCTAATGTCAAAGTGGTCCGCATCTCGCGCCGGAGTGTGGTGGCTGACGGTATTTATGCCGAGGGCACCAAGCTCGTTCAGGCCGCTGGCGGCGCCATGCTGCCTTTCACCGATCTCGACGGCATCCAGACGCTGCGTGGCAGCCACAATGCGCAGAATGCCGCCGCGGCCGTTGCCGCCTGCCTTGCCATCGGGGTTTCCGCCGACGCCATCCGCGCCGGCCTTGCCTCCTTCCCCGGCCTTAAGCATCGTATGCAGCCTGTGGGCAAACGAGGCCGCGTCGTCTTCGTCAACGATTCGAAGGCGACGAATGCCGATGCGGCCGCACCGGCGCTTTCAAGCTACGATCGCATCTACTGGATTGCCGGCGGCTTGCCGAAGGCGGGCGGCATCACGACGCTGGCGCCCTATTTCCCGCGCATCGCCAAGGCCTATCTGATCGGCGAGGCGGCGGCGGAGTTCGCCGCCACCCTCGGCGAGGCCGTGCCCTACGAGATCTCCGGCACGCTGGAGCGCGCAGTCGTACATGCGGCGGCCGACGCGGAGCGCGACGAAGCTGCTGCTTCCGCCGTGATGCTATCCCCGGCTTGCGCAAGCTTCGACCAGTATAAGAATTTCGAAGTCAGGGGCGATGCCTTCGTCAGCCATGTGGCCGCCCTTGACGGAATGACGATGCTGATCGATCCGGCAATAGGAGAGAAATGACATGGTAAGCCGCGCGGAACGTGGGCCTCTGGCCGATTGGTTCTGGACCATCGACCGCTTCTTCCTGGCGATGTTCATCTTCCTGATGGGCATCGGCTTCATGCTGTCGTTTGCGGCATCTCCAGCTGTTGCTGAGCGCATCGGGCTCGAACCCTTCCACTTCGTCAAGCGTCATGCGGCCTTCATGATCCCCTCGATCGCCGTCATGCTCGGGCTGTCCTTCCTGACGCCGCGCCAGGTGCGGCGAACCGCAATCCTGCTCCTGATCATCTCGCTTGCGATGATGGTGCTGGTGCTGTTCGTCGGCCAGGAGGTCAAGGGCGGCAGGCGCTGGATCTGGATCGCCGGCCTTTCGATCCAGCCGTCGGAATTCATGAAGCCCGCTTTCGTCGTCGTCTGCGCCTGGCTGTTTGCCGAGCATGCGCGTCAGCCTGAAATCCCCGGCAATCTTTTTGCCATTATCTTGTTCGGCATTGTCGCCGCGCTGCTCGTTGCGCAGCCCGACCTCGGCCAGACCATCCTGACGACCGCCGTCTGGGGTGGCATGTTCTTCATGGCCGGCATGCCTTGGATCTGGATCATGCTGCTCGGCATCGGCGGCGCCGGCGGTCTGCTCGGCGCCTACTACGTCTTTCCGCACGTTGCGCTGCGCATAGACAAGTTCATGACCGGCGAGGGCGACACGTTCCAGATCGACACGGCCCGTGAGGCGATCATCCGCGGCAGCTGGTTTGGTCAGGGACCGGGCGAGGGCATTGTGAAGCGCATCATCCCGGACGCGCATACCGACTTTATCTTCTCCGTCGCTGCCGAGGAATTCGGCATCGTCTTCTGCATGGCGCTCGTCGCGCTGTTTTCCGTGCTGGTGCTGCGCGGCCTGTCGCATGCCTATCGCGAGCGCAACGATTTCAACCGTTTTGCCGTCGCCGGTCTCGTGCTGCAGATGGGCATCCAGTCGATCATCAACATCGGCGTCAATCTCGAGCTGCTGCCGGCAAAGGGCATGACGCTGCCGCTTATCTCCTACGGCGGCTCGTCCATGGTGGCGATCTGCGTCACCGCCGGCTTTATTCTGGCGCTGACGCGCCATCGCCCGGAAAAACGTGCGCAGGACCGGAGCCTCTTCCGCGTCCCGCACGGAATGCCCGCGGAGTAAGAGGTCATGAGCAAAGGCATCGTGCTGCTTGCCGCCGGGGGGACCGGCGGCCACGTGTTCCCGGCGGAGGCGCTGGCCTTCAAGCTGAAGGAGCGTGGTTATTCGGTGCATCTCGTCACCGACAGCCGAGCCGAACGTTATGCCGGCAAGTTCCCGGCCGAGCAGATCCATGTCGTGCCGTCGGCGACGATCGGCTCGAGGAACCCGGTCGCCGTCGCCCGCTCGCTGTGGACGCTGTGGAGCGGCATGCGAGCGGCCAAAAGGCTGATCCAGCGGCTGAAGCCGGTGATTGTCGTCGGCTTCGGCGGTTACCCAACCGTGCCGCCGCTGCTGGCCGCCACGCGGCTCGGCGTTGCCTCGATGCTGCATGAGCAGAATGCGGTCATGGGCCGGGCAAACAAGGCGCTGGCTCCGCGCGTCAAGGCGATTGCCGGCGGCTTTCTGCCGGAAAGCGGCGATGCTTTTTCCGAGAAGACGGTTGCAACAGGCAATCCCGTGCGCCCGGCGATCCTTGCTGCGGCCGAGCAGCCCTACCTGCCCTCGCATCCCGGCGAGCCGTTCAATCTTGTGGTCTTCGGCGGCAGCCAGGGCGCGCAGTATTTTTCCAAGGCCATGCCGACGGCGATCAGCCTGCTCGACGACGGCCTGCGCGCACGGCTCAGGGTGACTCAGCAAGTGCGCCCTGAGGATATGGAGATGGTCAGCGGCTGCGTCGCCAAGCTGGAGATGGGAGCCGATATCGCGGCATTTTTCAACGATATGGCGGAACGCCTTGCCCGGGCACATCTGGTGATCTGCCGCTCCGGCGCCTCCACGGTCTCGGAAATCTCCGTCATCGGACGCCCGGCCATTCTGGTGCCTTATCCGCATGCGCTCGACCATGATCAGGCGGCAAACGCCGCCGCGCTGGCTGCGACCGGAGGAGCGAAGGTGATCCCTCAGTCGGAGCTTTCGCCTGAACGCATCGCCTCTATACTGAGCCATGTGATGAACGATCCGGACAAGCTTTCGCACATGGCGGCGGCGGCCAAGCTCGCCGGAAAACCGGATGCGGCGAACTTGCTTGCCGACATGGTTGAGGCTATTGCCGCCGGCAAGACAGTCTCGGAATTCAAGAGGACACGCGCATGAAACTGCCGAAGGCGATCGGTCTCGTCCATTTCATCGGCATTGGCGGCATCGGCATGAGCGGCATTGCCGAAGTGCTGCACAATCTCGGCCACAAAGTGCAGGGATCGGATCAATCAGACAGCGCCAATGTGCAGCGCCTGCGCGACAAAGGCATTGAGGTCTTCGTCGGCCATCGCGCCGAAAATCTGGGCGATGCCGAAGTCGTCGTCGTTTCGACGGCGATCAAGAAGAGCAATCCGGAACTCATCGCCGCGCGTGAAAAGCTGCTGCCGGTGGTGCGCCGCGCCGAAATGCTTGCCGAGCTGATGCGCTTCCGCAATGCGATCGCCATCGGCGGCACGCACGGCAAGACGACGACCACCTCGCTGGTCGCCACCCTGCTCGAGGCTGGCGGGCTCGATCCGACAGTCATCAATGGCGGCATCATCAACGCCTACGGCACCAATGCCCGCATGGGCGAGGGCGAGTGGATGGTGGTCGAGGCCGACGAATCCGACGGCACCTTCCTGAAGCTGCCCGCCGATGTCGCCGTCATCACCAATATCGATCCCGAACATCTCGACCATTACGGCAGTTTCGACGCCGTGCGCGCCGCCTTCCGGCAGTTCGTCGAAAACGTGCCGTTCTACGGCTTCGGCGTCATGTGCCTTGATCATCCCGAGGTGCAGTCGCTGGTCGGCCGCATCGAGGACCGCAAAATCATCACTTATGGCGAGAACCCGCAGGCCGACGTGCGTTTCAAGAATGTGCGCATCGACGGCACGCGCTCTATTTTCGACGTCGAGATCCGCCGCCGCCGCACCGGCCAGAGGACCGAGCTCAAGGGGCTGGTCATGCCGATGCCCGGCCGCCACAATATATCGAACGCCACGGCGGCGATCGCGGTCGCCAACCGGCTCGGCATATCGAGCGAGGCTATCGCCAAGGGGCTTGCCTCCTTCGGCGGCGTCAAGCGCCGCTTCACGCTGACCGGCGAATGGAACGGCGTGCAGATCTTCGACGATTACGGCCACCATCCAGTCGAGATCAAGGCGGTGCTGAAGGCGGCCCGCGAGGCCTGCAAGGGGCGCATCATCGCCGTCCATCAGCCGCACCGTTACACGCGTCTCGCCAGCCTGTTCGAGGAATTCGCCGCCTGCTTCAACGACGCCGACAGCATCTTCCTTGCGCCCGTTTATGCGGCGGGCGAGGATGCGATCGAAGGTATCGACTCGATATCGCTCGTCTCGCGCATCAAATCCGGCGGCCATCGCGACGCCCGCTTCCTCGCTTCGGCGGAGCTTCTGCCGCAAATGGTTGCGGAGGTTGCAAAGCCTGGCGATTTCGTGGTTCTGTTGGGGGCTGGGAGCATCACATCATGGGCAGCAGCACTGCCCAAGCAACTGGAAGGCCTATCGGGAAAGTCCGCATGAAACAGGTGAATGGGGAAAAGCTTCTCGCGTCTCTCGGAGACGGTGTAAAGGATATCCGCGGCCGGATCACGCCGGATGCCCCCATGGATCGCGTCACCTGGTTCAGGGCCGGGGGGCTGGCCGAACTGATGTTCCAGCCGCATGACGTCGACGATCTCATTGCCTTCCTGAAGATATTGCCGGAAGAGGTGCCGCTGACGGTGGTCGGCGTTGGCTCCAATATCCTGGTGCGCGACGGCGGCATTCCCGGCGTGGTGCTGCGCCTGTCGGCCAAGGGCTTCGGCTTCGTCGAACTGGCCGGTGAAAACCGCATCCTTGCCGGCGCCATCTGCCCGGACAAGCATGTCGCGGCGATGGCGATGGACAATGGCATCGGCGGCTTTCATTTCTTCTATGGCATACCCGGCGGCATCGGCGGCGCGGCGCGCATGAATGCCGGCGCGAACGGCGTCGAGACGCGTGAGCGGCTGATCGAGGTTAACGCCGTCGACCGCAAGGGCAACAAGCATGTGCTTTCCAATGCAGAGATGGGCTATTCCTACCGGCATTCAAAGGCACCCGCCGATCTGATCTTCACTTCGGTGCTGTTCGAGGGCTATCCGGAAGACCGCGCCCAGATTCGCGCCGAAATGGACGCTGTGCGCAATCACCGCGAGACGGTGCAGCCGGTGCGTGAGAAAACCGGCGGCTCGACCTTCAAGAACCCGCCGGGCCATTCGGCCTGGAAGCTGATCGATGAGGCAGGCTGCCGCGGCCTCGTGATCGGCGGCGCACAGATGTCGTCGCTTCACTGCAACTTCATGATCAACATGGGCCAGGCGACGGGCTACGATCTCGAATATCTCGGAGAGCAGGTGCGCCGTGAGGTCTTCGAGAAAGACGGCATCAAGCTCGAATGGGAGATCAAGCGCCTCGGCGTCTTCATGCCCGGTCGGGAAGTGCGCCCGTTCCAGGGCGTGACGAGCGAATAAGCTATTCTACTGCCTGTTTGAGGCCTTCGAGCGGGGTGACGACGGGTGACCAGCCGAGAACGTCGCGCGCTCGGGATATGTCGACCTGCAGCGAACCACAGAGGCGCTGATAGACGGCTTCCTTCCCGAGTGCCTTTGCCGCCATGTGCAGCAGTGCAGGCGGGAGGGGGGCCAGCATCGGCTTGACGCCCATCCCCGCGGCAATTCCCCTGATGAGATCAGGCGTCGAGAGGTCCTCGCCATCTCCAGCAAGGAAAGTCTCGCCCGCAGCGGCGGGATGGTCCATGCAGGCGATGATCAGATCGACGAGATTTTGCACTGCGACCAATGTGCGGCGGTTCTTTAGCGAAGCGAAGGGGAGCGGCAATTTCCTGCGGACAAGATTGACGAGCAGCGCGAAGTTGCCGCGTGCGCCGGGACCATAAACCAGCGGCGGGCGGATGATGACGACTTCCATGCCGGTGCGCGCTGCGATTTCGCGCAGGCCGATTTCGCATTCCAGTTTCGAAATGCCGTAGGGATCGATTGGGTTCGGCCTGTCGTCGTGCCGGAACGGCCGGTCGGTCTCTTCTCCGTTGACCTTGATGGTGCTGATGAAGACGAACCTCTGCACGCCGGCGTGGGCGGCTTGTTCGGCGAGATTGAGTGCGGCGGCGGTGTTGACCCGGCGGAACTCCGCTAGCGGATCGGCTGCGCGGTCGTTCATGATGTGAACGCGGGCGGCGAGATGGACGATGACGTCGACGCCTTCAAGCGCGGCTGTCCAATCGGTTCCGTCGGTAATTTCAATCGGAAAATGCGCTACCTCAGGCGGAAAGGGAGAGGCCTGGGATCTCGTGGTCGCCACGAGCTCGCAAGTCTTGTCTATGTGCAGTCGTTTGACAAGCGGACTACCGACGAAGCCGGCTGCGCCGGTGACGAGGCATCGCATGATTTTCTCCCTGCTCACCCATGCGTCTTCGCTAGCCGGAAGTGATATCGGCATCAATAGAAAAGCGGTGACCGCGCCGAGACCCTTTGCATTAATCAAATCGAGTCGCTGGCCGCCGCCTCACTGTTGCCGGTATCCGGCTGAGAGATGACACCCGATTCTGTTGACTGATTCCATCGCGACTGAGCGCAATTGGGTATGTCGTTGAATGAATGGGCTTTTTCGATTCCGCTCGGGTTCATTTTCCGGGCGCGAAGGGAATGGTTGCACAATCAGCAAAAGTTAAAAGGCCGCATAACTCCGGGCTAACGGTTAACGAAAGTAAACACTTCATTAACCATAATGATGCTCTAATGCATGTGAGGCCCGGCAAAGGCGCGAACGACGCAGACAGCTTCGCGCAAGCGTCGATTTCAAAAGTGGAAGTTATTTTTGGGGGTGTTGATGAGTCGCAAGCATGTCGCTGTCCTGATGGGCGGATTTTCCTCGGAAAGGCCTGTCAGCCTTTCCTCGGGAAAGGCTTGCGCAGAGGCCCTCGAAGCCGAAGGCTTCAAGGTGACGTGCATCGACGTGGCGCGCGACGTCTCCGAGAGGCTCGCGGCGCTGAAGCCCGATGTCATCTTCAATGCGCTGCATGGGCCCTTCGGGGAGGATGGCACTATCCAGGGTATCCTCGAATATCTCGAGATCCCCTATACGCATTCGGGCGTGCTTGCCTCGGCTCTGGCGATGGACAAGGACAAGGCGAAGCTTGTTGCCGCTGCCGCCGGCATTCCGGTCGCCGAATCGCAGGTCATCAATCGTTTCGCTTTTCCTTCGGTGCATCCGATGAAGCCGCCCTATGTGGTGAAGCCGGTGCGTGAAGGGTCGAGCTTCGGCGTCGTGATCGTCACCGAAGATCAGACGCATCCGCCGCAGGTCGTCAGTTCGCCCGAATGGCGCTATGGCGAAGAGGTGCTGGTCGAGCGCTATGTCTACGGCCGCGAGCTCACCTGCGGTGTCATGGGCGAGACTGCGCTCGGTGTCACGGAGGTGGTGCCGCAGGGACACAATTTTTATGATTACGATTCCAAGTATGCTGCGGGCGGTTCAAAACACGTCATCCCGGCGAAAATTTCACCGAATATTTACCAAAAAATACAAACATTGGCGCTAAGGGCGCATCAGGCAATCGGTTGTCGCGGCGTCAGTCGGTCCGACTTTCGTTACGACGATCGTTTCTCCGAAGACGGCGAAATCATCTGGCTGGAGGTCAATACCCAGCCAGGCATGACTCCTACCTCGCTCGTGCCCGAAATGGCCGGTCATGCCGGCTATTCCTTTGGTGAGTTTCTCCGGTGGATGGTGGAGGACGCGTCTTGTTTGCGTTGACGGTCAAGAGGATAGGGCGCCCCAGCCATCATGCTGTGCTTCCGATCGTGGAAGTCGAAGAGCGGTTCGTGCTGCCGCGTCCGCTGCGCCGCGTCACTCGTTTCTTGATCAGCCTCGGTAGCGGCCGCATCTACATTCCGGCCCATACCGGGACGGTGTCGGCGCTTGCCTTTTTGGCTGCGACCGGCCTCTACGGTATGTCGCTCGGCGGTCACACCGAAGCCGTCGCGCAGGCCACGACGACGGCCGCAGGTTTTGCGATCGAGGATGTGAAAGTCTCCGGCAATTCGGAAACCTCCGAAATCGAGATCCTGCAGCTGATCGGCCTCGACGGCACGACCTCACTGGTCGCGCTCGACGTCGATGCGGCCCGCCGGAAGATCGCGCACCTTCCCTGGGTCGAGAATGTCGAGGTTCGGAAGATCTATCCGAGGACAATCGAAGTGAAGCTCAAGGAGCGTGAGGCCTATGCGATCTGGCAGCACGGGCAGGAGCTTTCGCTGATCGAGAAGAACGGCAGCGTCATTGCGCCGTTGCGCGACAACAAATTTTCGTCGCTGCCGCTCGTCGTCGGCCGCGACGCCGAGACTGCGGCGGCTTCGCTCGGCGACGCCTTCGCGAAGTGGCCCGACGTGAAGGCCCGCGTGAAGGCCTATGTCTGGATATCGGGCCGTCGTTGGGATCTGCACATGGATAACGGCGTCATCGTCAAGCTGCCGGAAGACGGCATCGATCAGGCGCTGGCGACGCTTTCGAAGTTCGACAAGGAGCATCAGCTCCTGGAGCGGGACATCGCCGCGGTCGATCTGAGATTGCCCGACAGGACCGCGATCCAGCTGACGCCGGAGGCGGCGGTCCGCCGGCAGGCGGCGGTAACGGAGCGTACCAAGGAATTGAAGAAGGCGGGGCAGAATATATGAGCTTGTTCGGTTCATCCCATTTCGGATTGCCGCGCTTGAAGCCGCTTTCGTCGAAGCGGTCGCATGTCGTTTCGGTGCTCGACATCGGCTCGACCAAGGTCGTCTGCATGATCGGCCGGCTGACGCCGCGCGAGGAAAGCCAGATCCTGCCGGGCCGCACGCACAATATCGAAATCATCGGCATCGGCCATCAGCGCTCCCGCGGCATCAAGACCGGCGTCATCGCCGATCTCGATGCGCTGGAAGGCGTCATCCGTCTTGCCGTCGATGCGGCGGAGCGTATGGCGGGGCTGACCGTCGAGAGCCTGATCGTCAACCTGACGGCCGGCCGCCTTGGCAGCGACATCTACACCGCGACGATTGATCTCGGCGGTCAGGAAGTCGAGCTTAACGACCTCAAGAAAGTGCTCTCGGCTGCCTGCCAGCAATCGCTGCGCCAGGACCGCTCGGTGCTGCATTCGCTGGCGACCGGCTTCTCGCTCGACGGCGAGCGCGGCATTCGCGACCCGCTGGCAATGTACGGCGATGCGCTCGGCGTCGACATGCATGTCGTGACCGCGGAGCGCTCGGCACTGAAGAACCTCGAGCTTAGCGTCAATCGCGCGCATCTTTCTGTCGAAGGTATCGTCGCGACGCCTTATGCATCGGGCCTTGCCGCTCTCGTCGACGACGAGGTCGAGCTCGGCTGTGCGGCGATCGACATGGGCGGCGGCACGACGACGATCTCGGTCTTTGCCGAAGGCAAGCTCGTTCATACCGATGCCGTCGGGCTCGGCGGCCATCATGTCACCACAGACCTCGCCCGCGGCCTTTCGACCCGCATCGAGGATGCCGAGCGGCTGAAGGTCGTGCATGCCTCCGCGCTCTTGAATTCCTCCGATGAACGCGAGCTGATCTCGATACCGCCGATCGGCGAGGACGATCGCGACCAGCCGTCGCAGGTGCCGCGGGCGCTGGTTTCGCGCATCGTATCGGCCCGAATCGAAGAGACGATGGAACTGATCCGCGACCGTATCCAGCGTTCCGGCTTCAGCCCGATCGTCGGAAAACGTGTCGTGCTGACGGGAGGCGCGAGCCAGCTGACCGGCCTTGCCGAGGTGGCGCGGCGCATTCTGGCCCGCAACGTCCGCATCGGCCGTCCGATGGGCGTTTCGGGACTGCCGACGGCGGCCAAAGGCCCGGCCTTTTCGACGGCCGTCGGCCTGATGATCTATCCGCAGGTCGCGGACATGGAGACACATGCGTCACAGAGCGGTCTGCTCATGTCGCTTGGGGGAAATAACAGCCGCATAGCCCGCATGGGCCAGTGGCTGAAGGAAAGCTTCTGAAATTTGCGTAATTGGCCGGCGTGGCGATGCGGCCAGAGAGAGAAGGAACAGGTACCATGACCATCAAGCTGCAAAAGCCTGACATCACAGAGCTGAAGCCGCGCATCACCGTGTTCGGCGTCGGCGGCGGCGGCGGCAACGCCGTCAACAATATGATCACCGCAGGCCTCCAGGGCGTCGACTTCGTCGTTGCCAACACGGATGCGCAGGCGCTGACGATGACGAAGGCCGAGCGCATCATCCAGCTCGGCGCCAACGTCACCGAAGGCCTCGGCGCCGGCTCGCAGCCGGAAGTCGGCCGCGCGGCCGCCGAAGAGTGCATCGACGAGATCATCGATCACCTGAACGGCACGCATATGTGCTTCGTCACCGCCGGCATGGGCGGCGGCACCGGCACCGGTGCTGCTCCCGTCGTCGCGCAGGCCGCCCGCAACAAGGGCATCCTGACGGTCGGCGTCGTCACCAAGCCGTTCCATTTCGAAGGCGGCCGCCGCATGCGCCTGGCCGAGATGGGCATCCAGGAACTGCAGAAGTCTGTCGACACGCTGATCGTCATTCCGAACCAGAACCTCTTCCGCATTGCCAACGACAAGACGACCTTCGCCGACGCTTTCGCCATGGCCGACCAGGTTCTCTATTCCGGCGTTGCCTGCATCACCGACCTGATGGTGAAGGAAGGCCTCATCAACCTCGACTTCGCCGACGTCCGCTCGGTGATGCGTGAAATGGGCCGTGCGATGATGGGCACCGGCGAGGCCTCCGGCGCCGGCCGCGCGTTGCAGGCAGCCGAAGCGGCAATCGCCAACCCGTTGCTCGACGAAACCTCGATGAAGGGTGCCCAGGGCCTGCTGATCTCCATCACCGGCGGCCGCGACCTCACCCTCTTCGAAGTCGACGAAGCTGCGACCCGCATCCGCGAAGAAGTCGATCCGGACGCCAACATCATCCTGGGCGCCACCTTCGACGAATCGCTCGAAGGCATCATCCGCGTCTCGGTCGTCGCGACCGGTATCGACCGGGCGATCAGCGAAGCCGCCGAGCGCAACTTCCAGCAGGCCGCCAGGCCCGCTATCCGTCCCTCCGCGGCTGTTGCTCCGGCAGCGGCCGCAGTTCAGCCTGCGCCGGTGATGCAGGCACCGAAGGCCATCGATCCGATCGCGCAGACCATCCGCCAATCCGAGATGGAACGTGAGCTCGAAATTCCGGCCCCGCGTGCCAGCGCCCCCGTCCAGCAGCCTGCTGCGCAGCAGGAAGTCTTCCGTCCGCAGAGCAAGATCTTCGCGCCTGCACCGGAAGCTCCGGCCATGCGTCCTCAGGTGCAGCAGCAGGCTCCGGCGCCGGTAATGAGCCAGCCGGCAATAAGCCAGCCGGTGATGAGCCAGCCCGTCCAGCCGCAGCCCATCCAGCAGCAGCCGATCCGACAGGAGCCGATTATCCGGCAGGCGGCTGAACCGGTGCGCATGCCGAAGGTCGAGGATTTCCCGCCGGTCGTCCAGGCTGAACTCGACCACCGCACGCAGCCGGCTTCGGCGCATCAGCAGGAAGAGCGCGGCCCAATGGGCTTGCTCAAGCGAATCACCAATTCGCTTGGCCGCCGCGACGATGACGCGGTTGCCGCCGACATGACCGCCGCGCCGCCAGCCGCATCACAGCAGCGCCGTCCGTTGTCGCCGGAGGCAAGCCTCTATGCGCCACGCCGCGGCAATCTCGATGATCAGGGTCGTGCAGTTCCGCAGGCTCGCATGATGCAGGAAGACGATCAGCTGGAAATTCCGGCATTCCTGCGCCGCCAGTCGAATTGAAATATCGCGGCCTTCGGCACCGTTCATGCCCGGGATCCAGGTCCCGGGCATTGCTGTTTTCGGCCGAGAATTCCTGAGCGATATCAATCGTGTGACTTCGTAACAAAACGAAAGAAACAGTGATTTGGATTGGAGCGCCGGCGCACGTAAATATGGCGCAAGAAAACTGCGCTGGGAGTCGTCTAGACGAGGCTCTTTCTGCAGAAAGAATGATAACCGCGCCGTGGCACCAACCGCTGGAGCGGAAAAATAAAGGCAGATTTTATGGCTATTGGCTTGCTGGGTTTTCAAACGACGGTATCGCGTCCGGTGACGCTCTCGGGCATCGGCGTTCATTCGGGCGCGAATGTCTCGATCACGCTGAACCCGGCCGAAGCGGACACTGGCGTCGTTTTCCAGCGCCTGCATGATAATGGCGACATCACCGAACTGAAGGCCGTCTCCTCGCAGGTCGGCAATACAGACCTCTGCACGGTGCTCGGCTTCTCACCCACGCATTCAATCGCGACGATCGAACATGTCATGGCCGCCGTCTATGCGCTCGGCCTCGACAATGTCCTCATTGAGGTGCAGGGCGCAGAAATGCCCATCATGGACGGCAGTTCGCTGCCCTTTGTCGAAGCGATCGAGCAGGCCGGTCTCATCTCGCTCGGCGTCAAGCGTCGCTATATCCGCATCACCAAGCCGGTGCGGATCGAGCATGGCGGCTCCTGGAGCGAATTCCGTCCCTATGACGGCACGCGCTTCGAAGTCGAGATCGATTTCGAATGCCCGCTGATCGGCCGGCAAAAGTGGGCCGGCGACCTAAACGCCGCCGTCTTTAAGTCCGAACTTTCCCGCGCCCGCACCTTCGGTTTCATGCGTGATGTTGAACGTCTCTGGGCATCGGGACATGCGCTCGGTTCTTCGCTTGAAAATTCCGTCGTCATCTCGGACGACAATACCGTCATCAATGTCGAAGGCCTGCGATATGCCAAGGACGAGTTTGTTCGCCACAAGACGCTTGATGCCGTTGGCGACCTGTCTCTCGCTGGCGTCCAGTTCATCGGTTGCTACCGATCCTATCGTGGCGGCCATAAGATGAATGCCAATGCTTTGAAGGCGCTGCTCGCCGATCCCTCCGCCTACGAGGTGGTCGAGACCTCGACGCCGCGCCAGCGCGTCGCCGCTCGTGAACTGATTGCCGTCAGCGCTTCGGAATTCGCTCCCTGGTCGGCATGACCTCCAGCATATTCTCAAGACCAGGCCGCCTCTTCCCGGAGGCGGTTTTTTTATGTCGGCCCGAGTCTGTGGTGATAGGCATTTTCTCGCAGTTGCTTAGCTGCCACAGGTCGGCAAGAAGGTGAAAAGCCAGCCAATCCGGCGGCGGCTGCCACAAAAATGCGTTAATGCCTTATCATTGCGTTGCTCTTGATGCACATTTGTGGCTAGAAACGCCAGCGAGGCGTGGCTGTCGTGGAGCGAGCGGCGGCATTGGGGTTCTTTTGAATGGCTTATGCAGGATCTGAAGGTATGATGAAGACAGCGCGCGCTTTGTTCGCATCGCTTCTGGTGCTGAGCGCAGGCGCCTCGATCTCCGGCTGCCAGTCGGATCCCGATATCGACATCACCAAGCTTGGCCTCGAAACCGATCCGCCTGACGTGCTCTACACCCAGGGCCTTGCCAATATGAAGGCGGGCAACATGGCGGAAGCAGCGCGCAAGTTCGATGCAATCGATCGCGAGAACCCATTCTCCGAATGGGCGCGCAAGGCGCTGGTCATGAGCACCTTTGTCAAATACCGCCAGGGCAAGCTCGATGATGCGCTTGCCTCGGGTAATCGCTACATGTCGCAATATCCGAAGTCCCAGGACGCTGCCTATGTGCAGTATCTCATCGGTCTCACCTATTCCAAACAGATCGTCGACGTGACCCAGGACCAGCGCGCCTCGGCCAAGACGATCGAGGCGATGCAGGCTGTGATCGACAACTACCCGAACTCCGAATATGTCGATGACGCGCAGGCGAAGATCCGCTACGCCCGTGATCAGCTCGCCGGCAAGGAAATGCAGATCGGCCGCTACTATATGGAGCGGAAGGAATATCTCGCCGCAATCTCGCGTTTCCGCATCGTCGTCGAGAAATATCCGAATACGAACCAGATCGAGGAAGCCTTGGCCCGTCTCGTCGAGGCTTATTACGCCATGGGTATCGTCGACGAGGCGCAGACCGCGGCAGCCGTTCTTGGTCACAACTATCCGGACAGCCAGTGGTACGCCGATTCCTACAAGCTGCTGCAGACAGGTGGCGCCGAGCCGCGTGAGAACAAGGGCTCCTGGATCGCTGCGGCAGGCAAGAAACTCCTGCTCGGTTCCTAAGTCCCATGCTGATCCAGCTTTCGATCCGCGATATCGTCCTGATCGAGCGGCTGGATCTTGCCTTCGAGACCGGTCTGTCCGTGCTGACGGGCGAGACCGGCGCGGGCAAATCCATCCTGCTCGACAGTCTTTCGCTGGCGCTCGGCGGGCGCGGCGATGGCGGTCTGGTGCGCCATGGCGAAGACAGGGGCCAGGTGACGGCGGTGTTCGATGTCGGCATGGACCACGGGGCGCGGGTGCTCCTGCGTGAAAACGGCATCGACGACGAGGGCGACCTGATCTTCCGCCGTCAGCAATCGGCCGATGGTCGCACCAAGGCCTATGTCAACGATCAACCGGTGAGTGTGCAACTGATGCGCCAGGCCGGCCAGATGCTGGTCGAGATCCACGGCCAGCACGATGATCGCGCTCTTGTCGACACGAATGCCCATCGCAACCTGCTCGATGCCTTTGCCGGCCTCACCGATGAGGTTGCTGAGGTCTCCCGCCTGTATCGTATTTGGCGCGACAGCGAACGGACGCTGAAAAAGCATCGCGAGAAGGTGGAAAGTACGGCGCGCGAGGCTGACTATCTGCGTTCCTCTGTGGCAGAGCTGGAGAAACTCTCGCCACAGGACGGCGAGGAGGACGAACTCGCCGAAAGCAGGCAGAGGATGATGAAGGCGGAGCGAATCGCCGGCGACATCGCCGAAGCCTCCGAATTCCTGAACGGCAATGCCTCGCCGGTGCCGCATATCGCCTCGCTGGTGCGCAGACTGGAGCGCAAGTGCCATGAAGCGCCCGGGCTGCTCGAAGACACCGTGACGCTACTCGATGCTGCGCTCGACCAGCTTTCCAATGCGCAGATGGAAGTCGAGGCCGCACTGCGCAAGACCGAATACGATCCGAGAGAACTGGAGCGGGTAGAGGAGCGGCTTTTTGCGCTCAGAGCTGCGTCGCGCAAATATTCCGTGCCCGTGACCGAACTGCCGGCGTTGGCGATGCGCATGATCGCTGATCTCGCCGATCTCGATGCAGGCGAGGAGCGGCTGGCGCATCTGGAAGCGGAGGTCGGTCTGGCGCGAGAGAATTACGATTCGGCGGCGCGCTCGCTTTCCGACAAGCGCCATCAAGCCGGCACTGCGCTGGCTGCTGCCGTAATGGCCGAACTGCCGGCGCTGAAGCTCGAACGCGCTCGTTTCATGGTCGAGATCACCACGGATGCGCAGGAGGCGCTTCCCGAAGGCATCGACGTCGTCGAGTTCCATGTCCAGACCAATCCCGGCACGCGCCCCGGCTCGATCATGAAGGTGGCCTCCGGCGGTGAGCTGTCGCGTTTCCTGCTGGCGCTGAAGGTGGCGCTCGCCGATCGCGGCTCAGCCCCAACGCTCGTTTTCGACGAAATTGATACCGGTGTCGGCGGTGCTGTGGCCGATGCGATCGGCCAGCGGCTGAAGCGGCTGTCCGAGCGGGTCCAGGTGCTGTCGGTCACACATGCGCCGCAGGTCGCGGCGCGGGCGGCAACGCATCTGCTGATCTCCAAGGGGCCGGCGGCCGAGGGTTCCGAAAAAATCGCCACGCGCGTCGCGACGATGGCGCACAAGGATCGCACCGAGGAGATCGCCCGCATGCTCGCCGGCGCCTCGGTAACGGAAGAGGCGAGGGCGGCGGCGAAGCGGCTGCTGGCCGGTAACGGCTGATTGCCGCAGCCGGCACGCTGACAAATACCCCCGTTTCGCGCTATGCCGATTGCTCCGATTAGCGGCGATCCGTTGCCATGCGCCTTTTCCATTTCAGCGATAACTTCGGCATCGCAGCGTTCGAGCCGCGTGCCGTTCGCATCCCCTCGATCCGCCCGGCCGGCCAGGAATGGCTGAACGGTCCGCTCGTCTGGGCCATCGATGCCGATCATGACTTCATGTATCTCTTTCCGCGAGATTGCCCGCGGATCCTGATCTGGGCCACGTCCGAGACGCCGGAAGCCGAGAGGCGGCATTGGCTTGCAGGTTGCCGGGCAGCAGCCTATGTCGAGCGTCGTTGGCTGGAACGGCTCTCGGCGGTGACAGTTTATCGTTACGCGCTGCCGGCCGAAGGTTTCGAGGAGCTCGGCGATGCGGGCATGCGGGTGGCTCGCCGGCGTATAGTTCCGATCGAATGTACCGCCATTTCGCGGCTCGACCGGGAATTCATGCCGCGCGGAGTGGAACTGCGGGTGGTCGACAGTTTGCAGCCGCTGAAAGGCCTGTGGAACAGCGGACTGCATGTCAGCGGCATCCGGCTGCGCAACGCCTTGGATTGGGAATAGGCTGGTAGGCAGTCCTCACTGGTCAGGGTAAGCAGCCTCTCTTTTCATCCGGCGATTTTGCTCTAAAAACAATGCAGATTTCTGGCCAGATTCTCTGGAGTGATGTTCCATGTCCACCGAAGGTTCCGCCATCGACACGTTGACGATTGAAGAGGCTGCCGCCGAGCTCGAGCGGCTGGCAAGGGAGATCGCGCACCACGACGCGCTCTATCACGGCAAGGACCAGCCGGAGATTTCAGATGCCGATTACGATGCGCTGAAGCGCCGCAACGATGCGCTGGAAGCGCGGTTTCCCGAGCTGATCCGTGAGGACAGCCCGTCGCGACGGGTCGGTGCTGCGCCCTCGGTCACCTTCTCGCCCGTCGTCCACGCGCGGCCGATGCTGTCGCTCGACAACACGTTCTCACAGGAGGACGTGCAGGATTTCGTCGCCGGGGTCTATCGCTTCCTCGGCCGCCTGCCGGACCAGTCGATCGCTTTTACCGCCGAACCGAAGATCGATGGGCTATCGATGTCGATCCGCTACGAGAACGGGAGACTGACGACGGCTGCGACGCGCGGTGACGGCACCACGGGGGAAAACGTCACCGCCAACATCCGCACCATATCTGAAATTCCCAACCAGCTGCCGAAGGGTGTCCCCGCAGTCGTGGAAATCCGCGGCGAGGTTTATATGGCCAAGAGCGATTTCCTGGCGCTCAACCGCCAGATGGAAGCGGAGGGCAAGCAGACCTATGTCAATCCGCGCAACACGGCGGCGGGATCGCTGCGCCAACTCGACGCCAAGGTGACGGCGAGCCGCAAGCTGAAATTCTTCGCCTATGCCTGGGGCGAGATGTCGGACATGCCGGCCGACACGCAATTCGGCATGGTGCAGACCTTCAAGGACTGGGGCTTCCCGGTCAATCCGTTGATGAAGCGGCTGAATTCGGTCGCCGACATCCTGGCGCATTACGACGAGATCGGCCTCAAGCGCCCGGATCTCGATTACGATATCGACGGCGTCGTCTACAAGGTCGACAGCCTGGAACTGCAGCAGCGCCTCGGCTTCCGCTCGCGAAGCCCGCGGTGGGCGACGGCGCATAAATTCCCGGCCGAGCAGGCCTTCACCGAGGTCGAGAAGATCGAGATCCAGGTCGGCCGGACCGGTGCGCTGACGCCTGTGGCCCGGCTGAAGCCGATCACGGTCGGCGGCGTCGTCGTCACCAACGCGACACTGCACAATGAGGACTACATTAAGGGCATCGGCAATAGCGGCGAGCGCATCCGGCCGAAGGAGCACGATATTCGCGAGGGCGATACCGTCATCGTCCAGCGCGCCGGCGATGTCATTCCGCAGATCCTCGACGTGGTGATGGAAAAGCGTCTCGCCGAGGCGAAGCCATATGATTTTCCCAAGACCTGCCCGGTCTGCGGTTCGCATGCGGTGCGCGAGGTCAATGAGAAGACCGGCAAGATGGATTCGGTGCGCCGCTGCACGGGCGGCTTCATCTGCCGGGCGCAGGCGACGGAGCATCTGAAGCATTTCGTTTCGCGCAACGCCTTCGATATCGAGGGGCTCGGTTCGAAGCAGATCGACTTCTTCTTCGAAAATGAAGATGCGTCGCTGCAGATCCGCACGGCGCCCGATATCTTCACCTTGGAGAAGCGCCAGGCGCAGTCGCTGACCAAGCTGGAGAATATCGACGGCTTCGGCAAGGTCAGCGTCCGCAAGCTCTATGCGGCGATCAACGAGCGGCGCAGCATTGCGCTCCACCGTTTCATCTATGCGCTCGGCATTCGCCATATCGGTGAAACCACGGCAAAACTCTTGGCGCGCTCCTACGGCACCTATGAAGCCTTTGCGGCCGCGATGAAGGAGGCCGCACCGCTTTCCGGCGACGCCTGGAACGATCTCAACGCCGTCGAGGGTATCGGTGAGGTCGTGGCGCGCGCGATTGTCGAGTTCTACAAGGAGCCGCGCAACATCGAAGTGATCGGCCGTCTGCTTGAAGAAGTGACGCCCGCAGCGGCCGAGCAACCGGTGACGACGGGCAGTCCTGTGGCTGGCAAGACCGTGGTCTTCACCGGCTCGCTCGAAAAATTCACCCGCGACGAGGCGAAGGCAAGGGCCGAAAGCCTTGGCGCCAAGGTCGCGGGATCGGTATCGAAGAAGACCGACATCGTCGTTGCCGGTCCCGGCGCCGGCTCGAAGCTCGACAAGGCGCGCGAACTCGGCGTCCAGACGATGGATGAGGATGAGTGGCTGGCGCTGATTGGCGGGTGAGGAAGCCGGCGTCAGAATGTCCGCATCCTGTTCGACGTTGCCTCGGCCTTGTGCGAGAATCTGCTGCGTCCGTTGCCAATGCTCGGGATAAGCCGGGCAAGCCCAAGCATGACGAGGGATGCGGATAGACCTGTCCGACTCAGGTCCTCAGCCGCGCCATCGTATAGGCATCGGCATAGTGTCCGGCGCGATATCCGAAAGCACGCAGATGCCCTTCCTTTTCGAAGCCGAACTTCTCATAGAGAGCGATTGCAGCCGCGTTGTCGGTATAGACGGTCAGTTCGAGCCGCTTGATGTCGAGCCAGTCGTCGGCGGCGTCGACCATTGCGCCAAGCAGAATGCGGCCGAAACCGCGACCTGTGAAATCGTCGTGCACGCCCATGCCGAGGCTGGCGACGTGCTGGCGACGGCCGCCAAGGCGATTGAGGCCGCAATTGCCGACGATCTTGCCATTTAGAGTCACGACAAGGTTGAGCGCGCCCGCCGACGGGTTTTCCATGTTCTTGCGGACCTCCTCAATCCGCTGGTAAGGCGGCCTCAGCGTGCCGGCCCGATAGCCCGGTAAATTTATAAGATCGGTGATCTCTTCGGCGTCGGAGAGACGCACGGCTCGCACGACGACACCGTCGGGCAGGGGCGCCCGGCCGCGGGGTTCATTCTCTTCGTTTTCAGGCATGGCATCTCTCCTTGGGTCACAGCGAGGAGAGCCGGGATTTTTTGGAAAACCCTGCTCGCCTCGGCAGGGTTCTCGGGATGATCGGACGGCTAGTGACGCACCATCGCTCCCGCGTACCCTGGAGGGGTCGTGGCGATATAATGCATGGTATGCGTCACAGAGTTGATCATGCGCGAAAGCTTCCCCATCCGCGTGCAGATGTCAATAGGCCGGGATTTGCCTTCGCCTCCGGCTGACATTATGCCGGTAGGGCAGACGATTCGGATTTTACCCTTGAAGACCATTGCCATCGATTTCGAGACAGCCAACGAGCAGCGCGGCAGCGCCTGTTCTGTCGGGCTTGCCTGGATCGAGGAGGGTAGGGTGACGCGCGTCGAGGAGCGGCTGATCCGACCCAGAGACATGCGCTTTTCCGGCATGAACATCGCGATCCACGGAATTCGGCCGGAGCATGTCGAGGATGCGCCTGAATTTCCCGAGGTGATTGAGGAGTTCTACGACGATATCAGCGGCGCGACGATGATCGCGCACAATGCGGCATTCGATTTCAGCGTCTGGCGGGCGAGCCTCGATCTCTACCGGCAATCCTATCCTGAACTGACCTATCTCTGCAGCTTAAAGATGGCGCAGCGCATCTGGCCGCATTTCCTCTCGCATCGGCTGAACCTGATCGCCGAGCATCTCGGGCTGCGCTTCATGCACCATAATGCCGCCGAGGATGCGGCGGTTTGCGCGGCCGCGGCGATCGAGATGGCAAGGGCGGTCAAGGCGAAGGCCGTGGAAGCAATCCCGGCGCTGATCGGTATGACGCCGGGGCGGCTGACGGCGCGTGGCTATGCGCCCTGCACCTGCCGGAAGGCCTGAACGCCCCGCAACAACAGCGATTTCTTGCAAAGCCCAGGTGCATGCTTATCTAGAATGCGGATCATCCAGGGAGCCGCCATGACCAAGCTTCGCACGTTTCTTCTCGCCGCATTTTCCTTCGCCGCTATTTCCGCGGGCGCCGCCTCGGCCGAAGTCGTCGGCAAGGTCGGGGTCGACTGGATCGGCAACGACATCATCGTCGAGGCACTCTCCGACCCGGAGGTCAAGGGGATCACTTGCCACGTCACCTATTTCGATCGCAGCCTGATCGATCGGTTCAAGAACGGCAACTGGTTCGAAGATCCGTCCAACAATTCGATCGCTTGCCGCCAGACCGGACCGATCGAGATCGGCAACATCGACCTCTCCAAGGACGGCAGCGAGGTGTTCCGCCAGGGCATGTCGCTGATCTGGAAGACGCTGGTTGTCAACCGCATCTACGACAAGGCCAACGACACGCTGATCTATCTCGCCCATTCGCGCCAATTGACCGATGGTTCGGCGAAGATGTCGATCTCGACCGTTCCGCTTTATGGGCAGAGCGTGACTTGGAAGAATGGGAAGCCATAGGGGCTGGAGATCCTTTCTTCTGATGTGCCGCGTCCTCATCCGACCCTTCGCGCCACATTCTCTCCGCG